>JAHFTZ010000037.1 GCA_023265355.1 Terriglobus sp. | reverse complement strand
TCGCCATCATGGCCGCCGGCAAGGGAACACGTCTCAAGAGCAAGCGCCCCAAGGTGCTGCACGAAATCGGCGGGAAGCCCCTTCTGCTCCACGTCCTCGACGCTGCCCTGGCCATTGTGCCCGCCGACGCCGTTACCGTCATCATCGGCCACCAGGCAGAGACGGTTCGCTCTACCGTAGAAGCCGCCACACGCACCGCAGGCGTCCGCTTTGTTCTGCAGGCAGAGCAGCGCGGCACTGGACACGCCCTTCAACAGGTCAAAGCAGCCTTCGCCGGGCTCACGCCTCCTGAGCATCTGCTCGTTCTCTCAGGAGACGTTCCTCTCATCCGCCCCGAGACCATCGCCGCCATCCGCGACTTCCATCTCGCCGAGCACGCCTCGATGACCATCCTTACCGCGATCCCTCCGGACCCCACCGGCTATGGCCGTGTGGTCCGTAAATCGCCGGGCTCCGCCGAAGCTCTCGCCATCGTCGAGCAGAAATCCCTCGCGCCCGACCAGCAGAACCTGCCCGAGATCAACTCCGGCATCTACGCCTTCCAGACCGCCTCTCTGTTTAACCACCTCGATCAGCTCGACACAGACAACGCCCACGGCGAGTTCTACCTCACCGACGTCGCGCGCCTCATGGTCGACGCCGGGGAGCGCGTCGTCGCTCTCGCAGCGGACGATATCGACGAGGTCCTCGGCGCGAATACCATCGTCGAGATCATGCACCTCGATGCAGCCCTCCGCCTCGCCACCGCAAAACGGCTCATGGCCTCCGGAGTCACCATCTTTCGCCCGGAGACCTGCGTCATCGATGCGACCGTTCAAGTCGGTCCGGACACGATCCTTGAACCCTTTGTCCAGCTCCTCGGCGCGACCGTCATAGGCTCCGATTGCCGCATACGCTCCTACTCCGTCGTGCAAGACTCCATCCTCGGCGACCGCGTTCTCGTCCGTAACGGCTGCATCCTCGACTCCTCGACCGTCGCCGACGATGCAGCGCTCGGTCCCTACGCCCATCTGCGGCCTGCCAGCCACATCGGCAAGGGAGCGCACATCGGCAACTTCGTCGAAACCAAAAAGGCCACGATCGGTGAGGGCTCCAAGGCGGGCCACCTCTCTTATATTGGCGACGCGGTCGTTGGAGACGGCGTGAACATTGGCGCAGGCGTGATCACCTGCAACTATGACGGTGTGAACAAGAACCGGACGACCATCGGTGACGATGTCTTTGTCGGCTCCGATTCCACACTGATCGCACCGCTTACCCTGGGCAACGGCTCCTACGTGGCGGCAGGTTCCAGTATTACGGATGACGTTCCCTCCGGCGCGCTCGCCCTTGGCCGTTCTCGCCAGGTAACCAAGGAGGGCTGGGCGGACCGAAAGCGGAAGGCTCGTGCCGCAAAAGAAAGTTCATAGCTGCTGAAGATTTTTCCCAGAAATGAAACCAACTTGGGTGAATAGATATCTACAACAAAACAAACGAGAAACAGCGGATAATCTGCTTCGAAGCGGACGTCTCGTGGAAGTACTCCGAAATTTGAGTAGAAAAAGAAACTTATTTTCACGGGCTGCGTCTGATTATGTGTAGAAGGAAATACAAAAAGTGGTAGACTCACTTCAGTAGTTCTATGACTACACGGATTCTGCAGAAGAGGTTGGGTTCTTCGCCCACTGCAAACAAGTTGCGTCACTGGCCTCCCCCGTATGGACAAAATACCGTTCATACGGGTCCTTTTTTTGCTGGCCACTCTTTCAAATCGTAGAAACCGAGGCGATAGAATAGCTCTATGAAGCGGACGCTCACTCTCGTTGCCCTCAGCCTGCTTACGCTGGCCGCCTATGCGCAGTATGGAAACCCGGGTGACGACGTCCCGGCGTACAACGCTGCGCCGCCACGAAAGTCTCTCAAGCCAGTGCTGCAGAATGAGCAGCTTACGGGCGAGTACTTCTCCCACGGGTACCAGATCCGGACCTACCAGATGGCGAAAGAGATTCCCGCCGTTCTGCATCAGCTGCCCTGCTACTGCCGCTGCGACCGCGCCATGGGTCACAACAGCCTGCACAGCTGCTTCGAGGGTACCCACGGCGCGGCCTGCTCCACCTGCATGAAGGAAGCGGCATATGCCTACCAGCAGACAAAGCAGGGCAAGACCGTCTCGCAGATTCGCGCGGGCATTGAACGCGGAGAGTGGATGGACATCGATCTGCAGCAGATCAAGCCCACCGCGAACTAAAAGCTAGACCAGAGCGCTGGCCGGCCAGAGCCATGCCGCGCCCCGAACTCCGCTCGCATCGCCGTGCTTTGCCTTCAGTATGGGCGTATCCAGCGCACCGCCGCCAAAGATCAGCGCCTGCACACGCGGCGGGATATTCGTATAAAGCCGGTCCAGGTTCGAGAGTCCGCCACCGATCACGATAGCATCCGGATCCATCATATTAATGATGGTGGTGAAGCCACGGGCCACGCGGTCTTCCCATCGCTGGATAGTCGCTTCGGCCTCTGCGTCTCCCGCTTCGGACGCCGCAACAATCTCAGGACCGCGCAGGGACTTGCCGGTGACCTCGGCGTAATCGCGCTCCAGCCCTGATCCCGAAAGCCAAAGCTCCATGCAATTTCTGTTGCCGCAGTAACAAAGGGGTCCGGGCCACTCCGCAGGTGTAGGTCTCGGCAGAGGATTGTGTCCCCACTCGCCGGCCAGACCATTCGGACCGGCATGGACCTTGCCATCGAGAGAGACACCGCCGCCGCATCCTGTTCCCAGGATCACACCGAAAACCACGCCATATCCGGCCGCTGCGCCATCAGTCGCCTCCGAGATCGCGAGACAGTTCGCATCGTTCGCGCAGCGGATATCCCGCCCCGTCGCTTTCTTGAGGTCCACTTCGAGTGGGCGTCCGTTCAGCCAGGTCGAGTTCGCATTCTTCACCAGGCCCGTGGCGCGAACGATCGTTCCCGGAATGCCCAGACCTACGAGACCCTTCCCTCCAGTACGCGTCTCCAGAGCGGTAGCTACCTCGCCGATCGCGGCGAGCGTTCCGTCATAGTCTTCCCGGGGCGTGGGAACGCGAAGCCGGTCCAGTTCATGGCCCTCCGCGTCGAACGCGCGGCCTTCAATTTTTGTTCCACCCAGGTCAATTCCAATGCGTATCTTAGACACTTATTCAGTTCCCCTTTGTTGCAAGATAGGCCTGCACGTAATCGCGCACGCCCTCTTCAATCCTCATAAAATTACGGTCGTAGCCGGCTGCACGCAGCTTTTCGATCTTCGCTTCGGTGAAGTACTGGTACTTTCCGCGAAGCGCCTCGGGCATTTCGACGTACTCAATCTGCGGTTTCCGCCCCATGGCATCGAAGACGGCCTGTGCCAGCGACTTCCACGTGCGGGCCTCGCCGGTTCCGCAGTTGAATAATCCACCCAACCTATTTTCTTCCAGAAAGTACAGTGTCACATCGACGGCGTCTTTCACGTAGAGAAAGTCGCGCATCTGTTCCCCGTCCGCATATCCTGGAACGTAGCTTTTGAAGAGCTGGACCCTGCCTTCGCTTTGAATCTGGCCAAAGCTCTTATGCACCACGGAGCGCATCTCGCCCTTATGCTCCTCGTTCGGCCCATAGACATTGAAGTACTTCAGGCCAACGATGGGATTCGACCCCTCGAAGAGCCCATTCCTCAGCGCCCACAGATCCACCATGTGCTTCGAGTAGCCGTACATATTCAGAGGAGCCAGCGTTGGCGTTACGGCATCCGCGTCGCTATAGCCCAGCGAACCATCGCCATAGGTCGCGCCAGAGGACGCATAGACGAAGCGGACCTCATGCTTTGCGGACCACTCGGCCAAGGTTCGTGTGTAGCGGTAGTTGTTCTGCAGAAGATAGTCCGCATCGCGCTCGGTCGTGGCGCTACAGGCACCCAGATGCACGATCCCTCGCACATCCTTCAACTCATTCTGCTCGACACTTAGGAGGAAATCGTCCGGCGAAATGAGGTCGTCGAACGTCAGGCCGACAAGATTCTTCCACTTGTTGTCTGTTCCCAGTTCATCGACCAGCAGAAGACGATCTTCGCCGCGGCGATTCAATTCCGCCACCGTGTTGCGTCCGATGAAGCCCGCCGCCCCAGTTACCACGATCGTCTTCTTCATCCGAAACAGCACCTTGTGACCATAATCCGGCCAGCGATCCAGATCCATTGTAGAACCTGACGAACCGGACAGTTGGCGACAGTACCCTCCAACCGCTACGATGAGCCGTAACATTTTCAATCCGTTCCGCAGCTCCAGGAGTCGTCCACTTGTCCACTGTGAACCAGCCGTACACGACGTATGCCCCAGAAGCGCAGAAATCCAATGTGCGCTGGATGGTCTGCGGCCTTCTCTTCCTCGCCACCACCATCAATTACATGGACCGTTCCGTCTTCTCCCTCATCGAACCGGAGCTGCACAAACTCCCCTTCATGCAGTGGGACGACAACAGCCCCCAGGCCTTTAACGACCACTTCGGCAACGTCCTCATCTTCTTCCAGATCGCCTATGGCATCGGCCTGCTGGTCTCTGGCCGCATCATCGACAAGCTAGGTACCAAACTCGGCTACGCGCTGGCCATCGGCCTCTGGGGTCTGGCCTCCATGAGCCATGTCTTCGTCGGCAGTGTCGCAGGATTCTGCCTGGCGCGGTTTATGTTGGGCATCGGCGAAAGCGGCAACTTCCCTGCGGCCATCAAGGCTACCAGCGAGTGGTTCCCCACCGAAGAGCGCGCCCTCGCCACCGGTATCTGGAACTCTGGAGCCAACTTCTCGTCGCTCATCGCACCGATTCTGATTCCCTTCGTCACCAGCATCTACGGCTGGCGCGCCGCCTTCCTTACGACGGGCTCGATGGGGATGGTCTGGCTGGTCCTCTGGCTGCTCTTCCCCTATAACAAGCTCCGCCGGACGGCCACGCAGACGCAGGCGAACCTGGAGCTTCCGCTGAAGCAGTACCAGGGCAGCAGCTTGGGCTATGTCCTCAAGAGCCGAGGTCTCTGGGCGTTTGCTATCGCCAAGGGACTCACCGATCCCGTCTGGTGGTTCTACCTCTTCTGGTTGCCGAAGTACTTCCACGAAAACTACAACCTCGATCTGAAGCACGTCGGTCTGCCGCTGATCCTGATCTACTGCGGCTCCAGCGTCGGCTCCGTTGGCGGTGGATACATCGCCGGTCACTTCATGCGTCGCGGTATGGATGTGAACAAGGGACGCAAGCTGGCGATGCTCATCTGCGCATCCTTCTCCATCTTTGCCATTTTTGTTCCCGTGGTGCACTCACGCTTCCCGAACAATGTCTGGCTTGCCGTGGGTCTGCTCGCGATTGCAGCCGCCGCACATCAGGGATGGTCCGCGAATCTCTTCGCCACACCCTCCGACATCTTCCCTTCCACGACTGTTTCCACGGTGGTGGGGATCGGTGGAGCGGCGGGTGCAATCGGCGGCGCGCTCTTCACTTGGTTCACGAAGACCGTGTGGCTCCATCACCCGTTCCTGATTTTCCTCATCGCGGGATGCGCGTATCTCACGTCGCTAGCGATCTTCAACTTCCTCGTCCCACGCCTCGGCCAGAATCTGACCGTCCGCGTAGACGAGCCCACCGTGCCGTAGTTGACCACCGAGTACCCCCTCTTTGTGCAGCTTCATCGCGCAAAAGCGGGGGTGCGCGGAGTGCATCAATGGATCTTTCAGGAAATAACAGCAGATCCCTCCGCTGCGCTGCGGGATGACAAAAAGAGAAACGCCATTTTCAGGCTTCCTTAGATTTGTCATTCCGTAGCGCAGCGAAGGAATCTGCTGTTTCCTGGAAAGATCGACCTACTGAATACTCACCAGCTCATCCTGCACGGTCCGCTTCAACTGCCCACACGCCGCATAGATATCCCGCCCGCGCGGCCTGCGAATGTACGTCGGCATCCCGCCATCGATCATCATCTTCTGAAAGACAGCGACCGCATCCGGATCGGGCTGCGAGTAGGCGATCCCAGGCCCGGGATTCCACACGATGAGATTCACCTTGGCGTGCATTCCCTTCAACAACGCAAGCACCTCGCGAGCATGCTGCGGCTGATCATTCACCCCGCCCAGCATCACGTACTCGAAGGTCACCCAATCGCGCTTACCCATCGGAATCGTCTTCACCGCGTCCAGAAGCATCTCGATGTTCCATTTCTTCGTGATCGGCATGATCTCGGTGCGCACGGCATCGTTTGAAGCATTCAGACTCAACGCCAGCTTGGGCCGTACTGTCTCTGTCGCAAACCGGCGGATAGAAGGCTCGATACCGCTCGTGGAAACCGTCATCCGCGAATCGGGAATCCCGACACCTTCTACCAGCAGACGCACCGAGTCCATAAACGCGTCGTAGTTCAGGAAGGGCTCACCCATCCCCATGAACACCAGGTTGATGCGATCCTTGCCCATCTTCACGCCGTGTCGGTTGAGCACCGCCGCCACCTGTCCGGCGATCTCCCCGGCGGTCAGGTTGCGCTTGATTCCAAGTTTGGCCGTCAGGCAGAACTGGCAGTTCACCGCGCAGCCCACCTGGCTGGAGATGCAGATCGTGGCGCGGCGATATCCCTTCTCGGCTAACGCACCCCAGTTTCGCTTGTCGGGTCGCTTATAGCCGTTGGTCTTGTCTACGGCTTCGTCGGCTGTGACGACCTCATCCGACTCTTCCACCGCCGCCTCGGAGCCGTCGCCGCGCTCGCCGCCGTCGCCATCCGGCATCCAGACGGTTTCGACCGTTTCGCCGTCGGCCATGCGCATCAGGTAGCGTTCCGTACCGTCCACGCTTGTGGCCGTTTGCGCCATTTCGGGAAGACCGATGACAACACCCTCAGACGCCAGCCGCTCGCGCAGAGCAAGGGGCAGAACGGTGATCTCGTCCAGCGCAGTCACCCTCTGCTTATAGAGCGCGTCCCAGACCTGCCGCGCGCGGTAGGGTTTTTCGCCCCAGGCGGCCATGCGCTCGATCAGCTCCGGCAGAGCCATTCCAAACAACGCGATCTTTTGCTCCACCAATGCCATATCTACAGGATAAATGGTGGTTACTCCACCCAGGCGAGCCCATCCGCCCCATTGCCGGTGGCGATCCAGTTCTGCACGGCCCAGGTGGAGGTATCCAGAGCGGCTACGCGGTGCCCACAGCTTACGTAGGCCACCTTGCCGTCCGGGCGCACGATCACCTCTGTGGGAATCTCTTCCAGGGCAATCGTCTTCACGACCTTCAGGCTGGCGAGGTCGACGATGGCCACCTGGTGCGACGGTCGAAGTGTCACGATCAGGTACTTTCCGTCCTTTGTGGGCGCTGTTCCGTACCCTATCCCGGGCAGTGTGACCCAGCTCTTCAGCGCCATGGTCTTTGAGTCGATCACGGCCAGCTTCGGCTCGACCTGGTCTGCGGTAAAAACCCATTTGTCGTCGTTCGATACCGCGATCCTCTGCGTGTCCTTTGAAATGGGGATCACCTTCAGCGTCTTCCGGCCCGCGATATCCATCACAGAGACCGTTCCCGGCCCTACGTTGGCCGTATAGCCGCGCATCCCGTCATTTGAGAGCGCGAACATGTGCGACTGCTCCTGCTCCGTTGGAATCGACCCGACAATCGTCCACGTCTTCGGATCCAGCACCGAGACCGTCTTGTCGAGCTCCGTGGTCACGTAGAGCACGTTTCGCTTCGCGTCCCAGACCGGTTTGTTAGGACGCACGCCGTGGCCAAAGTTGAAGGTCTTCACGACCTTGTGCGCGGGAATGTCCACGATCAGCATCGTGCTTCCATCGGTGCCGGGCTTGCCGACGCCTGCGGAGCCGTACAGAGGCACCACCGCCCAACGGCCGTCCGGAGAAGCGATGACCTCGTGCCCGGCACCACCCTCCGCGACCTCGGCGACCACTTTGGCCGTCGCGGGATCCACAAAGCTCAAGGTATGCGCATACTGGTTCGTGACCAGCAATGTCTGCGCGGGCAAGGCGGCGGCAAAGGCCACGATCGGCAGAAGAGAGAGAAACGAGCGCGATTTCATAGGCGGCCAGCATAGCACCGCCCCCGGACACCCGGCATCCGATATCACCAGGTGCCCATCTCCCGCTTCTGGGACATGGGTTCTCCACCGACCCAAAGCCCACAACTTGCTAAACTGTCCAAAGCCGCGATGCCCAACAAAAAAGACAAGTTCTATCTCACGACCCCGATCTACTACGTCAACGCGCGCCCCCACATCGGCCACGCTTACACCACGCTGACGGCGGATACCATCGCGCGGCGCAAGCGCCTGCAGGGGTCCGATACCTACTTCCTGACAGGCACCGATGAGCACGGACAGAAGATCCAGCGCTCCGCCGAGGCTGCGGGTATTCCGCCGCAGCAGTTCGCCGACCAGGTTTCTGAGCAGTTCAAGTCACTTTGGGACCGTATGGGCGTCACCTACGACCAGTACATTCGCACCACCGACGACTCCCACAAACGCGGCGAGCAGAAGCTCTTCACCACGCTCTACGAACGCGGTTTCATCGAACTCCGCTCCTACACCGGCCAGTACTCGATCGGCGAAGAGATGTTTGTCGAAGGCCCTCCCGGCACCATCGGCCCGGACGGCAAACTGACGGAGACCGTCACCGAAGAGAACTTCTTCTTTAAGCTCTCCGAGTTTCAGACGCAGCTCATCAACCTGATCGAATCGAACGAGCTGGAGATTACGCCAGAGGCGCGCAAGAACGAGGTTCTCAGCTTCCTGCGCTGCAACGTCAACGAGGCCGAGGCAACCCAGCCCACTGTCATCCTGAGCGAAGCGAAGGATCTCAACGCTGCAGGCACCGACGACGACAGCTCGTCCCTTCCTGCCTCCAGGATCGCCCTCAGCAAACTAGGCAACAAATACATCGAAGGCGCGCTCCGCGACCTCTCCATCTCGCGCTCGTCCTTCACCTGGGGGATTCCCGTTCCTGAGATCGTCGCCGGTCTCACCGAACAGAAGCACGTCATCTACGTCTGGCTCGACGCGCTCGCCAATTACATGACCGCCATCGGCTACGGATCTGATGATCCCGCCGAGATCGCAAAGTTTGAAAAGTACTGGCCCGCCGACCTGCATATTGTGGGCAAGGAGATCACGCGCTTCCACTGCGTCTACTGGCCGGCCTTCCTTCTGGCTGCCGGCCTGCCACTGCCGAAGAAGATCGTCGCCCACGGCTGGCTGCTCTTTGAAGAGTCGAAGATGTCGAAGTCGCGTGGCAACATCGTCCGCTCGGAGACGATCCTTGAAGGCTTCGGCTCACTCAAGCCTGATCTACCCAAGGCCGAGCAGGATCTGTTTGCTGCCGATGTTCTTCGCTACTTCCTTCTGCGCGAGATTCCCTTCGGACAGGACGGTAGCTTTTCCTTCGACGCCATGGTTACGCGCTACAACGCCGACCTGGTAAATGGTTACGGAAATTTGGTAAGCCGAACACTGTCCATGATCGTGAAATATCGTGATGGTATTGTTCCGCCGCCGAAGGGCTCGTATGAACATCTAGTACGGCTTTTCGCTCACGCCGAAGATGCTGTTCGACGTGGATTCGAAATCTATCGCTTTGATTTTGCAATAAGCGAAGTTCTCTCATTTTTAGGCGATATCGATCAGCAAATTAGTTCATCAGCACCATGGAAATTAGCGAAAGATCCCTCCAATAACGACGAGTTGGACACTTTGCTCTACTCTGCAGCCGAAGCGATTCGCTCACTTACTATCTTGCTGCACCCCTTCATCCCCGCTTCTACTTCAGAGGCGTGGAAGCAGCTTCACGGTGACGACAAAGACATCGAACTAGCCGCCAAAAATGGCGAACTCAACAATCTCCAATGGGGAGGCCTCAAGCCCGGCACAAAGCTCGGCACCCTCGCCCCCATCTTCCCCCGCGCAGACAAGGAAATCATCACTCGTATGACCGACCTCGAACAGACCAGCAAGCCCGCAGCCGCTCCCGAAGCAGCCCCAGAGACGAAGACCGTCACAGACGCCATGGCGCAGGACATCGCTCCACCTTCGGACACCGTTGTTGCCGAGCAGCATAAGCCCATCACCATCGACGACTTTGCCAAGATCGAGCTCCGCGTCGGTCAGATCAAGGTTGCAGAGCGTATTCCCAAGGCAGACAAGCTTCTTCGCCTCGAAGTCGACCTCGGCACCGAGACGCGCCAGATCCTCTCCGGCATCGCGGAGTGGTACACGCCGGAGGACCTCATCGGCCGTCGCATCGTTGTGATCACCAACCTCGCGCCCCGCAAGATGCGCGGTCTGGAGTCGCACGGGATGCTGCTCGCAGCCAGCGAAGGGGAGAACGGGAAGCCTGTC
>JAHFTZ010000437.1 GCA_023265355.1 Terriglobus sp. | reverse complement strand
GGTGCGCGGATGCACTCTTTCTCAATACCGGGGGCGAACTGACCGAGGGTGCGATCCACAATCTCTTCGTTTTCCGCGACGGGCTCTGGCGCACGCCGTCCTTGCAGAGCGGTGTTCTCCCCGGCATTGAACGAGCCCACCTGCTTCAACGCAGGCCGAACGCGCGTGAATCCACTCTGACGCTCGATGATCTTTTATCCGCAGAGGCCGTGGCCATCTGCAACTCCGTGCGAGGCGTCCGCTTCGCTGAGCGAGTTGTCAAAGAGACTCCCACCGGCCTGAACATCGTTTGGGAGTCGCGCATCACACCGCCCATCCTGTAACCTTCCGCCATGCTCAATCGCCGCCAATTCCTCTTGAGTTCTTCGGCCTGCATGATAGTTCCCACGGCGGTCGTCGCCCAAAACGACGCGACGCACCTCAACGTCGCGGAGTTCGACCGTAAGCGCATCCTTACCGCCGCAGAGAAGTATCTCAACGAACAACCGGTGACCGTGACGGCAAAACGCGCCGCGCGCAGTACAGGCGACGAGCACGACTATTTCTCCGAAGGCGACTACTGGTGGCCCGATCCCGCTAACCCCACCGGCCCCTACATTCGCAAGGACGGTTTTTCCAATCCTGATAACTTCAACGACCACCGCGATGCGCTGATCCGTCTGTCACTGATCGTTCCAGCGCTCGTCGCTGCGTGGAATCTCACAAAAAGCGACGCATATGGCAAACAGGCAGCGGCGCACCTTCGCGCATGGTTCATTACGCCCGCAACCCGCATGAACCCAAATCTGGAGCACGCCCAGGCCATTCATGGTGTAAGTACAGGCCGCGGCATCGGTGTCATCGACACTCTCCAGCTTGTAGAAGTCGTACGCGCCGCCAGCTTTCTCGCAACTTCGGAACTGATGAGCGGAGACGATAAATCCGCTCTGAAAAAGTGGTTTGCCGACTACCTTACTTGGCTCACAGAATCGAAGAACGGCATGGTGGAACGCGACCAGAAGAACAACCACGGCACTTGCTGGACTCTGCAGGCTGCAGAGTTCGCGCGCTTTACAAAAAACGATGCCGTCATGACCTTCTGCCGTCGCCAGTTCCGCGAGAAGCTCCTTCGACAGATGAACTTCGACGGAGCCTTTCCCCTGGAACTCGAACGCACCAAACCCTACAGCTACTCGCTCTTCAATCTTGACGTGATGGCAACGACCTGCGAGGTCCTATCAACACCCTTCGAAAAACTCTGGGACTACCAACTCGCCGACGGTCGAGGCATGCGCTCTGCCATAGCCTTCATATACCCTTACATCGAAAGCAAAGCGAAGTGGCCGTACAAGGCAGACGTCGAGTACTTCCGCGATCTCCCCGTCCGGTCACCCAGCCTCATCTTCGCCGCCAAAGCACTGCAGCGCCCCGAATACCTCACGCTCTGGAAACGCCTGAATCCGGACCCCACCGTACCCGAGATCATCCGCAACTACCCTATTCGGCAGCCGGCACTCTGGACCGTACCCGTTCCGGCTTGATGCACGTTGTATTTGGCTCTTTACTTTACTTTGTCATCCCGTAGCGCCAGCGAAGGGATCTGCTTCTACCGAACGCAAGCGCGGCTACAACCCAGCCCGGAACTCGGCAATGATCTCCATATACCTCCGCGCAGTCGCCGTCACATCCGCATCGCGTCCTTCATCGATCGCCTTCGTATCGGCCAAATCCGCCCCTACACCGAGCGCAAACGACCCAGCCTCCAGAAACTCCTTCGCCGAAGAGAGCGAAACCCCACCCGTAGGAATCATCTCAATCTGGGGCAGCGGAGCCTTCAGGCTTTTGATGTACTTCGCTCCACCCATCGCACTGGCGGGAAATACTTTCACTACATCGGCACCCGCCTCCCAGGCCGTAATAACCTCTGTCGGCGTCAGAGCACCAGGCAGGCTCGGCACGGTGTAACGGTTGCACATCTCAATCGTGCGCACGTTTGTTCCGGGGCTCACGATGAACTGCGCGCCCTCCAGAATGCACGTCCGTGCCGTCTCTGGGTCGAGCACCGTGCCGGCACCGATCAGTAACTCGGGATTTTCCTTCACCAGCGTGCGCAAAGCCTCAATAGCTCCGGGGACCGTCATCGTCACTTCCAGTACAGTCACGCCACCCGCTGCAATCGCGCGCGCCAGACGCACTGCCTGTGCAGGCGAACTCGCCCGCACTACGGGCATCAACCCCACCTGCTGCATCTTGTCCAGGATCGTCCGCTTGGTCCACTTCGTCTGCATTGCCATCGCAATTCTCCTAAAGATCTATTATCGCTGCGCCCCAGCGGATCCGCCCTGCATCACACGCTCTACCTCGGCGCGCGTAGCGAACGAGTTATCGCCTGCCGTTGTCATCGTCAAAGCACCGTGCGCCACGCCACAGTTCAGCGCCCACTCCATACCGCGGCCCTCCATCAGGCCACAGACCACGCCACTGGCAAATCCATCGCCACCGCCCACACGGTCAAAGATCGCCAGATCGCGCATCTCGCGCGCCTCGTAGGCCTTGCCTTCCGCGTAACCGAACGCGCCAAAGTCATTCACGCTCGCCGTATGCGGCCTGCGCGTCGTTGTTGCAATCGCTTTGAAGTTAGGATGCGCCTTCAAAATCCGGTCGCACATATCCTGATAGCTCTCCAACGTATGCTGGGGGGGAGCATACGAGTACGGTCCAAGCTCCAGGGCAAGATCACCCTCGTGCCCGAAGAGCACATCGACGTAAGGAGCCAGCTCGCGATTCACCTCAGCCGCACGTGCTCTACCGCCCAC
>JAHFTZ010000436.1 GCA_023265355.1 Terriglobus sp. | reverse complement strand
GTTTACTGCGCCTCCAAAGCCGCAGAGCGCGCCATCAACGAAGGCATGAAGATCGACCTTACCGGAACACCCGTTCGCGTTACGACGGTCGATCCCGGCATGGTGGAAACAAACTTCTCCGCCGTCCGTTTCAACGGCGACGAAGAAAAGGCCGCGAAGGTTTACGCGGGTCTCACGCCGCTCACGCCTGAAGATGTCGCGGACGCGATCCGCTACGCCGTCACACGTCCAGTCCACGTGAACATCCAGACCATCCTGATGATGCCCACCGACCAGGGCAACGCCACCGTCTTCAACCGCAAGAGCTAGTCAGCGGAGGGATCTGCTTTTCTATCGTTGAGAGCCTTACCTCAAAGCCTCATCCATCTCACTCAACCAACTCGGACTCTTCAAGATCTCCCGCGGCTTCGAACCATCCGCAGGCCCAACCAGCCCATCTCGCTCCATCATGTCGATCAGATGCGCGGCGCGTCCATAGCCAACGCGCAAACGCCGCTGCAGGAGGGAAGTACTCGCCTTCCCAAACTCGAAGACCAGCCGGACCGCATCATTGAACAACTCATCGTTATCGTCGTCGCCCTCAGCAGCACCTTCGCGCTGAGCCTTCTCATCCTTCGGACCTTCGAGGAAGCCGGGCACATACTCCGCCTCTCCCTGCGCCTTCCAGAACTCAACGACCGCAGAGATCTCCTTCTCCGTAACGAACGGCGCATGCACGCGCTGGAGACGCGAAGTCCCCGGCGGCAGAAACAACATGTCGCCGCGTCCCAGCAGGCTCTCCGCTCCGTTCGAATCGATGATCGTGCGCGAATCCACCTTCGTCGCCAAACGGAAGCTCATACGTGTCGGCACGTTCGCTTTGATGAGACCGGTAATGACATCCACCGAAGGACGCTGCGTCGCCAGCACAAGATGAATGCCGACAGCGCGCGCCATCTGCGCCAGGCGCGTGATGCTCTCTTCCACGTTGGCCTTGTCCAGCATCATCAAATCGGCAAGCTCGTCGATGATGATCATGATGTACGGCAACGGCTCCTGCTCTTCGCCGTCCTCGTTGAAGAGCTGACCGCTCTCAAACAGTTTGTTGTACTGGTCCAGATTGCGCACATGGCGGCTCGCCAGCAGCTTCAAGCGGCGCTCCATCTCACGTACCGCGTTGCGCAGCGCATTGGCTGCGAGTTTGGGCTCCGTGATGATCGGCGTAAACAGATGCGGAATACCTTCGTACATCCCAAGCTCAACACGCTTCGGATCCACAAGAATCATGCGCACCTGCTCGGGCGTAGCCTTGAAGAGGACCGACATGATCATCGCGTTGATCGCGACCGACTTACCGGAACCCGTTGAACCCGCAATCAGCACATGCGGCATCGCCGAAAGATCGGCCGTCACAATGCGTCCGTTGATGTCTTTGCCCATCGCAATCGCCAGTTTGCTTTTGCTCGTCGCAAAGTGCTCGCTCTCCACGATGTCGCGCAACCAGATCGTCTCGCGCTCATGGTTCGGCACCTGGATGCCGACGGTGCTCTTACCTGCCATGCGTTCGATCAGGATGGACTCGGCAGCCATCGCGAGGCAGAGATCATCCGCCAATCCGGTCACACGCGAGTACTTCACACCCGCGTCGGGACGGAACTCGAAGGTCGTTACGACCGGCCCCGGATTGATCTGGGTCACCTGTCCGTCCACGCCAAACTCGCCGCATTTTTCAACCAGAACCTTTGCCTCTTCGCGCAAAGCTTCCTCGCGCACGTTGGCATGCTCCTCGCTGCGGTACAGCAGGCTCGAAGGTGGCAACTCGTAGCCGCGTACACTCTTCGCCACCAGCGTGACCGTCTTCAGTTCCTCGTCCGCACGCTTGCCAAAGGTAATCCCGGCGGAATGCGGAGCAGCGACAGGGAAGTCGACGATCTTGGCCCGTGCAGCCGGGCGCTCTTCCTCCCAGAGAGGCTCCTCCACCGGCGCAACCCAATCGGCAAACTCATCTTGCTGCGCCTCGGAGACTTCGCGCTCCAGCATGGCTTCCGCCATCGCCTCCAGCTCACTTGGTACTGGTTTGAACTCCGGCTCAGGAACATTGGGAGCGTCAACGACGGTGCGCGGCATCGCAGACCACATGCTTCCCCGTGGCGCGAGTTCTTCGTCTTCGGCAACCACAGCCTTGTCCGCGCGTACGCCGCGCCGCCAAAGGCTCAGCTTCGCCCACAGCGTGGCGATCAGAGAGTTGCTCTCGCCCACGCTTTGGATCGACTGCTGCAGGGCAGCAGTCTCTCGGAGCTCTGCAGCACGTCTGCTCTCAAACTCTTCCACCGTGCGATCCGCAGCCTGGGACTTCTCCAGCTTCCGCATCGCGCGTGCTTCTCTCCAGCGCTCGATGAATCCAAGCCGCGCCTCGATCCACTCGCGCCACGTGTTGAAGGTGAACGTCGTGGAAAGGTAAAGGCTCAGAGCGACCGCAAGCGCCACGATGATGCAGGCTCCTGGAAAATTCAGCAGGGCCACCAGGGCATCCGCGCCTAGCTTTCCAATCACTCCCTCGATGGGCAGAGCATGCCGCCAGAGAAGGCCTCCCGGCATCAGGCCGAACATCACCGGCGCAAAGACCATCCAGAGGCCAAGCCCCAGGTTCTTCGCCAGTGGAGATCCAGCACCACGCGAACGCATCCAGCAAATACCCAGACGTCCCAGCATCAGCGGAAGCGCCACCACCGCAATGCCGAAGATCTGGAGCAGCAGGTCGCTCACACAGGCGCCCATCAGCCCCGTCCAGTTCTTCGCCGGACGCCCCGTCATGTA
>JAHFTZ010000435.1 GCA_023265355.1 Terriglobus sp. | reverse complement strand
ATGCAGGGCGTACTTTTTGACGAGAACGCCGGCAACGTCAACGAACCAGGACTCACTCCCCTGCGCGATGCCATCAAGGTTCTCAATGGCTTTGGCCGTTCGCTTGAGGCCATTCTCCCCAAGCTCCGCCACAGCTACCTTGTCGACGACGCTGAAATCGCGCGTCAACTTACTGAGCGCTATGCGCACGCATATTTCCTGACGCCCGAAGGCGAGTGCTTCCACAACGCGACCGTCACCGGAGGCAAGCCTGCAAGCGAAGGTCCCCTGGCACTCAAGCGCGAGTTGCGCGAAGCAGAAGGCCGTTTGGCCACTCTCGAGATCGATCTCGGAAAAGCCGAAACTGAAGCAGCCATCCTCGCCCGCAATATCGAGGAGATGACGGCGCAGCTTGAGGCCCGCAGTGAACAGCGCCGCGTAGCGGAGACTGAATCAGCCAACCTTGGCGCCACCCTCAAGCAGATGGAAGGCGAAGCGCAGCGCATTGAGCGCCGCATGCAGGAGTGGACGCTGCAGGCCGCGCGCAACAAAGATGCGTGCGATGCAAAGCGCAGCTCCATCGATCAGAAGCACGAAGAGCTCATGCGGCTTGAGGCGGAACACGCGCAAGCCGAAAAAGGACATGACGAGCAGCAGGCGCAACTCAATTTGATGCGCGAAAAGCGCGAAGCTCTGCAGCAGGAAGCCGCGCAGCTAACCGCCGAATTGGCCGGACTCGAAGAGCGTCGCCGCGGTGCGGAGGCTTCCTTCCAGCGCATCGATCGCCTCTTTGCAGACCTCCAGCGCCGCGTGCAGTCTATCGAGCAGCAAAGCGCGGCGGCCACCGCAGAGAAGGAACAGCGCATCGCCGAGAGCGCTGCCCTCGCCCAGAAGCAGACGGAACTCACTGCCGCCCGCGCTGAAGCATTGGCGCTCACACAGACCATCGCCGAGCAGTCCAAAGCGCTGCGCCTGCAACTCGCCGAAATGGAGACCCAACTGAAGGCGGGTCGCGCCAATCTCGATCAGCTACGTGAAAATCGTGCCGGCAAATCAAGCGAGCTGGCCAAGCTGCACTCCGATCTTGAATACCTTGAGCAAAGCTGCCTGGCAGAAGTTAACGTCGAAGCGCAATTCCTGCGCACCGATACGAGCTTCTCGCGCATCCAGGCTGAAGAACTTGCTGCCGAAGAAGAAATCTGCCGCGGCCTCAAGCAACGCATTGAACAGATGGGCCCCGTGAACATGATGGCCCTCGACGAGTACAAGGAAACCGCTGAGCGTCACTCCTTTCTTGAAACTCAGCGCAAAGATCTCGTCGAGTCAATCGAGAATACGCAAGAAACCATCAAGGAAATCGACCAGATCACGCGCACCAAATTCGAAGAGGCATTCGCCCGCATCAACGAGAACTTCGGCGTCGTGTTCTCGCGCCTCTTCCAGGGCGGTCAGGCGTTCCTGCGCTTGACTGACACCGAAAACTACGACGAGAGCGGCCTGGAAATCGTCGCTTCGCCTCCGGGAAAGAAACTGCAGAACGTGCTGCTACTGTCGGGCGGCGAGAAATCGCTCACCGCGCTGGCATTGCTGGTTGGCATCTTCCAATTCCAGCCAAGCCCCTTCTGCGCCCTCGACGAAGTCGATGCGGCCCTCGACGAAACCAACGTCGGCCGTCTCGCAGACCTGCTGCACTCGCTCAGCAAGGAGACGCAGTTCCTGCTGGTGACGCACTCCAAGCGCATGATGCAAGCCGCAGACATGATCTACGGCGTCACCATGCAGGAGCGCGGCGTTTCAAAGGTAGTCAGCGTAAAGCTGGGCAGCCACAACCAGAACCAGCCACAGCGCGCGACGGCATAATCCTACTCCGGCATAATTGCCGGAATCTCGATCGACACCAGCGTCCCGCGGCCGGGATTCGACACAATGTTGAAGTGTGCCTGGCTGCCGTACAGGACGTCCAGCCGTTCCTGCACATTCTTCATGCCGATACCCGCTCCCGGACGGACCAGAGCAGAAGCCGGACGCGCACCCATGCCAACACCATCGTCCGCGACCTCAATCAGCACGCGATCGCCTTCAAACCGGCTGCGCAGCGTAACCGTTCCGCCATTAATGCGCGGCTCAAGCCCGTGTTTAATGCTGTTTTCAATCAGCGGCTGCAATAAGATGCTGGGCACCATCACACTGAGCGTGCGTGGATCGATATCCTTCTCGACCTTCAATTTATGTGCGCCAAAGCGCACCACTTCAATATCGAGATAGTCATCCGTAAATTTCAGTTCGTCGCGAAGCGGAACATATGTGTCGTGATCTTTGAGTAGTGCGCGCAAAATGTTGGCAAGCTTCACGGTAAGCTCGCGTGCCAATTCCGGCTGGCTGCGCACTAGTGCGGCAATTGAGTTGAGCGTATTGAAAAGAAAATGCGGATTGATTTGCCGCTGCAGCGCATCCAGACGCGCTTCAAGCAGCAGACGCTTCTGTTCTTCGAGCTTCAGTTCGATGCGAAGCGCGTTCCACACCTTCAGCGTGATGCCCACCACCATCGGCGCACAAAACCAGACCAGAATCTGCAGTCCCCAATTACTCGCGTTTAGCGCGAAAAGACGGCGCGGCCCACTTGGGCTCGGCAAGTCACGCGCAATCCATTCGCGGCACACCTCCATACCGCCGATCAGGAACAGCATCAGAATCTGCCGGTCGATGCGCGGCTTGATCAGATTGCGACGCACCCAGCGCCACAGGCTCAAGTCAATGAACGGAGTAAACGACCAGATCTCGTCCGTCTCGACAAAGCGGCCCAGCAAGCCCGCGGCAA
>JAHFTZ010000434.1 GCA_023265355.1 Terriglobus sp. | reverse complement strand
CCCACGCGCAGACCGGCATGCCGCGCGATCAGGCTGTTCGCACTGTCCGCACCGATCACCAACTTCGCCGTAAAGACGCGGCCATCCGTCGCCTCCAATTCGACGCCATCCGCCTTCATCGTCAACGTACGAATCGTCGTTCCCATCTCCACCGGAACTACTGCAGCCGCACGCCGAAACATGGCTGCGTCGAACTCCCACCTCCGCACGAGGTGCATCATGGGCTCTTCCTGCTCATGGACGGCATGACTTCCATCCGGGCTTTCAAGATAGACCCGCCCAATCGGGTTCACATCGATCTCTGCAAAGACTTCCTTCAGATAAGGAAATCGCACCAGCGCTCTTGAAGTGATGCCTCCGCCGCAGGGCTTCTCGCGCGGAAACTCCTTCGCCTTTTCAATTAAAAGCGCTCTTGCACCGGCCTGCCCAAGGCGCAAAGCAGACGTAGCTCCTGCTGGGCCTGCGCCCACCACAACCACATCAAAATCTGTCATATAGAGAGAAAGGCTATCAGAGCTACAGAGCCACTTTGCGCACAATTCTTTCGCGCTCTTACGGACACCCCAATACCCGCAGCCGGACTCTAACCACTCGAGGTACAAAACCATGTCCCAAAGCAACGACGCCCGCGTCTCCCAGACCACCAATATCCCGGAACACAGCGCGGCCACTGCCGCGGCCAGCCACAACAAAGGCTAGCACCTCACCGCACACGAGCAGACCAAGCGCGACGAAGAAGCCGCTCGCCAGCGCGAAGAACAGAAGAAATAAGCAAAAGAAAAGGCCCGGAGCGATCCGGGCCTTTCCTGTTTACAGCGGAAGTTACTTCAGACCGCGATACTCCACGAACAACTCCGGAAACTCCTTCTTCAACGCCTCGATCTTCGGTCGATCGCAGACCTGGATGTAAGGATTCTCCGGGTTCTTCAACGCATAATCCTGGTGATACTCCTCGCCCTCGTAGAAACCCTTCAGCGGAGTCACCTCGGTCACGATCTTACGCGGAAAGACCTTGGCCGCTTCCAGCTGGGCGATGTAGGCCTTCGCTACCTTCTCCTGCTCGGGATTCATAAAGAAGATCGCGGACCGATACGAGGTTCCCACATCCGGGCCCTGCCGGTTGAGCTGCGTCGGGTCATGCGCCACGGAAAAGTAGATGCGCAACAGTTCGCCGTACGTGATCTTCGACGGGTCGTACTCCACCTGCACGCTCTCCGCGTGTCCCGTCGTATCAGTTGTCACCTGTTCGTAGGTGGCGGTGTTGGCCTGTCCGCCCGCATACCCGGCATCGGTGTGTAGAACTCCTTTAACCCGCTGAAAGACCGCCTGCGTTCCCCAGAAGCATCCTCCTGCAAAAACGGCCTTCTCGCGTCCCGGCTTCGTCGCGCGAGCCTCATCTACTGCTGCAACAGGCACCGGTCCACGGGTCGCTGCACTTACATTGGAATTTCGTGTCGCAAAAAAGACCACGGCTGAGACAAGGGCTACTCCGGTAAAAATCCACGGTAGACGCATCGCAAGACCTCTGAAGATTAGACGCCGCCACCGCCCACTTGGATGGGATTTACTGCCCCTCCACAAGGAACTGCTCAATCCTGCCGTCCGGCATCCAGTAAGTCGAGATGCTCAACGACTTCGTCGCGTACGTTGCAGTGTAGGTGCGCCCCTGCATTCCCCCACGCAGCTCAGTGCGCGACTCCGTCAGCGCCTGCATGGCTCCCAGCGGTGCCAGACTGCTGCGATAGTCCCCCACCGTCTCCGGCGAAAAGTAGAAGTTCGCGTTGGACGTAAACAGGGAACGGTCGATGTCGCCCTTCTGGAACGCCTCCAGGATCCCGCGCACCGTTGCCTTCGGGTCGCTCACCGTTGCGGTCGTGCCTGTCGGGGGAAGCAGGATCGAACTCACCGCCGTTGCGATCAGCCCCGCCGCGCTGCTCGCCTCCTGGTTCGTCAGAACACCGATCGCCACACCTTCTTTGGGATACCAGACATTCTGTGCGACAAAGCCGCCAATCTCACCCGAGTGATGAAGCACCAATCGGCCATTCCGGGTTTCAGTCTGCAATCCCAGGGCATAGTGCGATTCGCTACCGTCCTTCAGCTTCTGTTCGGCAAACATCTCGTCGTAACTCGAAGGCTTCAGCAGCGTGCGGTTCAGAAGCGAAAGATCCCATTCCATCAACGTCCGCACCGGCATGGCCAGCTCTGCATCCGCGAAGTACCAGCCCGAAGCTTCGGGAGTCGCGGGCCGCAGCGGTCCCAGCGCGTTGCGCTTGTACCCCGTAGGCTCCATCCTCACGCGTTCGTAGTCCAGATCAAGAACCTCCCGCAGCTTCAACGGCGTGAGCACATTCTGCCGCAGGAAGTCGCGGAAGGGCATGCCCGCCACCTTCTCCACGATCAGACCGGCCAGCACAAAGTTGGTGTTGCTGTACTGCCACTTCGTTCCTGGCTCAAAGTCCAGCGGCTTACCCGCCCACTTGCGCACCGTGTCGACCGGCCTCGCCGCATGCGTCCACTCCGGAATCGTGTAATCCTGCGGGGCATAATCCGAGTAGCCAGAAGTATGCGTGAGCAGCATCCGCAGCGTGATATCCTGCGCGCGCGTCAGCTCCGGAAACCACTTGCCTACCGGGTCGTCCAGCTTCAGCTTGCCCTGCTCCTGCAACAGCAGAACGCACGCCGCCGTGAACTGTTTGGAGACCGACCCCACCGCGTAGTGCATCTCCGTCGTCGCCGGGATGGCAGGCTTGCCTTCATATGCGATGCGCGCTTCACCAAACGCCGCCGCGTAAACCACCTTTCCTACGCGA
>JAHFTZ010000433.1 GCA_023265355.1 Terriglobus sp. | reverse complement strand
TGGTGGTTTGGTGATATCGAAGAGCCGGAAGAGGAGAAGGCCGAGCAGGGCATACTCCCATCGGGGTGGCATCAGGGCCAGCGCGAGCCATTGCCCGGCGACCTCGTCGATCACGACGATCTGGGGGTCCTTGCGTCCGCTCTCCACGGCAACGCGCGTAGCGGCGGGGATACCGATCAGCGTTGCGGCAAGCGCCATGGCCAGGGTAATCGCGACCAGGTGAAGTGGATGCACGCTCCGTGCCACGGCGTACCAGATCAGCGTCGCGGCGATGGAACCATAGGTGCCAGGGCCAGGCTTCAGCAGGCCTGCGCCGCAAAATGTGCCAACCAGCCAAGCCCAGCGCGTCCGGTGGAGACCGCCGAGGCCGACGGTCGAGTGCGTCATCTCTTCGATTGAGGGGTCAGTCATCGTCGCCCGTGTCTTCGTTCAATTTGCGAAGCTGGGCGTTGTCGAGGTCGGCGAGGACGTCGGGATCGAGGATGGGCGAGGTGATCTTGTACTCGCCCGAGGCCCATTTGCCCAGGTCGATGACACGGCAGCGGTCGCTGCAAAAGGGCACATCCGGGTCGTCCAGGGAGACGTCTTTGCGACAGATTGGGCAGTGCAGGGTCTTTTGGGTTGCCATTTCAATATTCGATGATAAATCCGTCTTCCGCGACTCTCCACGAGGAGGCTGTGGTCCTTGCTTTTTCTTCTTCAATAGGTGTACTATCTTCGGCGGCAGTATGAAAGGTTTCACCATGACACATGGAAAAAACAAGACAATTCGATTCGTAACACCCCTGATCGCGGTAGCGATGTTCGCCGGCACCTCGATGGTTGCTTCGGCACAAACTGCACAAAACAGCGCTCCTGCTGCCACCAACATGTCGATGAATCCCGAGCAGGAACAGGCATTCCGAGATGGCCAGGAAGCACTCAAGATGGATACGGCGGCAAAGCGCAAGATCGACGCCACCGCATCCCATCTGTACGTCCACCCTCCTGTGAAGAAGGAAAAGCGCGAAGCCTATCGCGAAACCTTCCAGAAGGGCTACGAACAAGCCAAGCAGGGAAGTTAGTCTCCCGCTTTCGGCAGAGAAAAGGCTCCCGCCCGGGAGCCTTTTTCTTTCTAAGTAGAGTTTCAGCGTTGACTGGTAGGAACTTCAGCGGTCGACTTGAGCTGCCATATCTCATCCTGGTCCGGGAAGGTAGCGACGCGTTGATAGTGTTCGTGCAGGAAGTCTACAAACGGACCGAGATGGTATTGAGCTGAGGTCTCGGGCGATTCAGGCTGTTCGAGTCTTGGAGGCCAAAGGATGTACTCCACGCGCTTCTGGTTCAACTGGCGAATCCCGTCCGTTACAAACTCAGGACGTGTGAAGTCGTTGGCCTCGAAACTATCCGCAAATATGGGGTTCTTCAGTTGCAGAGGGAGATAAACTCCTGGCCACGGTGCCTGGAAGAAGAAATCTCCCGGCTGCGTGTGTTGGCCGATCCAGTTCAGCTTTTCTGCCATCGTCTCAAATGTGACAGTCGTTCCTGCTGGCGTATGCACCCTGGAGTGCAGGAAGCGGCGTTGCATCCGAATTTGATGAAACATCAGGAAAAGGACAATAATCCACAGAACTCCTCGCAGGGAGCGCTGCCATCTGCCCGTGTGATGAAGCACCCAAGCCAATAACAAAATGGCCGGTGCCGCTACGCAATAGACTCTGAGCCAACTGGGGCTCTGTGCTATCTCCAATGCGGTGACGAGGCCCGTCAGTGTGAGAAGCATGCGTGGCGCTTCCTCGGGACGAGGCAGTTCAGAGCGTTCGCGCCACGCAAGCCAGAGGGAGAACCCATAGGCAAAAGGAAGGCTCAAATAAACCAGCAGGTATGGGATATTTGCGGGCAGGTTTCTCCACGCGAGAGGAGATGGCAGCCCCAGAGAGTGCGCACCGGTTACCTGGTGCCGTAGGGTGTACGTGATCTGCCAGTACCAAAGTTCTCGCCAGCCGAGGGTGACGATGAAATAGCTGCTCAGGGCGAGCCACGTAATGAGCAGCGGGGCGATCAGCAGGCCGACTTGCTGGAAGCAGCTACGCCAGGATGTTTGTGTGCGGTATCGATTCCAGGCAAAAAACAGGAGGAACGCGACGGCCGCGATGGGACCTCGGGTCTGCGTGAAGAAGGTGGCGATCCCGAGTAGTGCGCCAGCAGAGACGATCCGTGCCGCGCTCGTGCGGGTCATGAGGAGAGAGACTGCAGACAGGACGGCCAGCTCGCTGAACCAGTGATGCGTCGCATTGAGCAGCTTTCCATAGAGGGCGACGAGGAATAGAGAGGCTGCAAAGAAAGCTTGTGCCTGAGGAAGTATCTGACGCGCGATGCGAAAACATACCCAGCAAAGTGCACTCCCTAAAACCAAAACAATAAGATTTGGAACCCAGAGACGAGGACCGAAAAGATGAAAGGCACCCAGATAGATCAGGTCTGTTCCTGGCGGGGTGAACTGGAAGAAGTCGAGATAGATGCGTTCGCCACGGAGCAGGCGTTGAGCATCCATCCAGAAGAAGATCTGGTCACCGCTGAGAAGGACAGGGAGGCTGGGAGATCGAAACAGGCTGATCAGGAGATAGAGGGCGCTGCCGAGAAGAATCCATAGATCGCTCCAGCCGGATGAGGCATGTTGAGAGGCCCCGCCGCTCTTTGTGTCATGAGATGTAGAGAGAAAATTGGTTTCAGGCGGGGCGGGTATTGTTGCTGTATTTTGCAATGCTGGCGGGTCTCTAACGCCTCAGGCTGCTGATGCTGATGGACGCTTTCTGTCCTAGAATGAAACAAAATCC
>JAHFTZ010000036.1 GCA_023265355.1 Terriglobus sp. | reverse complement strand
GACGTTCTTCGACGGCAAGCTGGGTGAACGTGTGGCAGGTGAAAATATCACCGTAGTAGACGACGGCACGATGATGCTGGAGCCCGGTCTCGCCGGGTTTGGCACGCTTCCCTTCGACGGCGACGGTCTGCCGATGCAGCGCAAGGTGATTGTGGAGAAGGGCATTCTCAAGAGCTACGTGATGAATACCTACACGGCACGCAAGCTGGAGATGAAGTCCACGGGCAATGCGACGCGCGGTCTTGGCGGCGCTCCGGGCATCGGCGCGGGAAACTTCTATCTTGAGCCGGGGACACAGACGTTGGAGGAGATCGTCGGCGGGGTACAGAACGGCTTGTATGTCTACGAGACGCTTGGCTCTGGCGTGAACCTGGTGACGGGTGATTACTCTCAGGGCGCTTCGGGGCTTTGGATTGAGAACGGCGAGTTTACCGGGGCTGTTGAGGAGATCACGATCGCCGGAAATCTGAAGGAGATGTACTCCAACATCGCGGCGATCGGGAGCGATCTGATCTGGCGCGGAGCGACCGCAGTGCCGACGATTCGGATCGAAGGCATGACGATTGCTGGCGAGTAAGACGTTCTAACGTCTCAACGGAACGGCGAGATCATCGACACGCTCGCCGTTTCTGATACGCCGGAGTTGATTCTCCAAGCGACGAGAAGGATCATTGCGACCACCCTCGTCATCTTCTTCTGCCGCTTCTTTGAGTTTTTCTTCGAGGACGTGTTGCACGTGCGGCTGTGCGATCACCTGCAAGTTATGGAGTGCATTCCCTAACAGCAGCGTTGAAGGATAGAAGCCAAATTTCGATTTGCGTCCAGACTTTCGCAGCTTCCAATGAAAACGTTGCAGGACGAAAGCAAAAGCAAAGAGAGTTACAAACGCGAAGACACCGCGCAGGAAAATGAGATCTAAATTCATGAAATCCTCGGCCTAAGGCAGTTCAGATCGCCATGGATTGCAGCTGCGGACCGGATTTCATTCCGGGTGCGCAGCCGATCAGAGATCTACCGAACTGTGGAAGGTGGAGGAAGTTGAACGAATATGCGGAGCGCAAGGGTCGGGATTGGCCTGAGTTCGCCACTCTTTACGACGAGCCACAGCAGAGGCCGCATCCACACAAGGCCAAAGAACGCCGTAACGAGGAACACCATCACAAGGGCGTGCGAGGAATGGCTACGATCACCCGCGCTGTGAAGCATGAATACGAGCACACACAGAAGCACGACTATCGTAACGAGGGCATGCGGCCGATACTGTCGTCGTGTGCGTGGCAAGATGAGAAGAGTATAGCGAGGCTGCGAGCATGTCTCCGTAACGATTTGGAGACAACGTTTGGATAGAATCGGCGCGATGGGTGAAACGGCAGTCTTCGATCGAGTGATGGAGTTTGCGCCGGGGCGTGCCGAAGAGGTTCTGCGCGAGGCTCCTGCGGGGTGTGGCGTCTTTGCTCTGTATGGAGCAGGGGAGGGCGACCGGCCTTATCTTGCGAAGTCCGGCAATATCCGTCAGCGGTTGCAGCGGTTATTGGAGCCCAGCGAAGGGCAGACGAAGCGGCTGAATCTGCGCGACCGGATTGCACGTGTAGCGTGGAGTCGGACGGGCTCGGATTTCGAGTCGGTGTTGTTGCTCTATCGCGCTTCGAGCAAGGCGTTTGGGCGGGAAGAGACGCGGAAGCGATTGAAGCTTTATCCGCCGTACGTCGTGCGATTTACGGTGGAGAATCGGTTTCCCCGGATGTATGTGACCAGCAGGCTGGGACGAAGGACGCTGCATACGAGCTATGGGCCTTTTGCGTCGCGCGCTTCGGCGGAGAGGTATGTGGATGGTGTGAATGAGCTCTTTCATCTGCGGCGATGTCATGAGGAGCTGGTTCCCTTCCCCGAGCATCCCGGCTGCGCCTATGGCGAGATGAAGAAGTGTTCCGCGCCCTGCCAGGCGAGGGTGACGGACGACGTGTATCGCGCGGAGGCGGAGGCGGTTCTGGATTTTCTGGCGACGCGTGGCGAATCTCTGCTGACAAAGATCGCCGCTGAACGCCAGAAGGCCTCGGAGGATATGGAGTTTGAGGCTGCGGCGGCAGCGCATGAGCACTATGTCGAGGTGAAGGCTACGGCTTCGCTGGCAGGAGACCTCGTTCGTCCTTTGGATCAGCTACGGGGTGTTGTGTTTCTGCCTGCGGCGGACGATGCCGCGGCGGCACAGGTCTGGTTGATGCAGGGCGGATGCCTGCACGGGCCGGAGCGGTTTTCCACGCTGGGTGTCCGGCTGGCGAAGGAGCAGGCGGAGGTTGGGTCGAGCCTCTTTGCCCAGCCGCTGATGCTCGAAGCGGTCCCGCTGGAGGGTCCGGCGGCAACGGGCGAGAGCGCCGAGGAGCGTCTGCTGGGCACGATTGCGCGGATGGAGGGCGGACAGCAACCGCACGATGTCGCAACCATGGCGGACCATCTGGCGATGCTGAAGCGGTGGTACTACCGGCCGGAGGCCAAGCGGGTCGGCGTCATCTGCTTTCCCGAGGGCGATACATGGCCTGTGCGCAAGATGGTGCGCATGGCCGCCAAGGTGGGTTTGAAGTCCATCCCAGCTGTAACTGCCGAGGTTGCCGAGGCCGCTCCGGATCGCGGCTGATAGACTTTTGGCATTGTGATTGAGCTGGCGTTTTCCATCTTGGCGGCGGACTTTGGGCATCTCGCAGATGAGATTGCCCGTGCGGAGCGTGGCGGCGGGACGGTCTGCCATATCGACGTGATGGACGGACACTTTGTGCCGAACATTACGTTTGGGCCTCCCGTGGTGGCTGCGGTGCGCAAGATTACGGCGCTTCCTCTGGACTGCCACCTGATGATCGAAGACCCTGACCGGTACATTCCGGCCTTTGCCACGGCGGGCGCGAACTGGGTGAGCGTGCAGCAGGAGGTCTGTCGGCATCTGCACCGGACGATCTCGTTGATTACCGAACATGGCATGGAAGCGGGCGTAGTCATCAACCCCGCGACGCCCGTGGAGACCATCGTAGAGGTCCTTCCTTTGCTGCATCATGTTCTTGTGATGACGGTTAACCCCGGATTCGGAGGGCAGAAGTTCCTTCCACGATGCGCGGAGAAGGTGGCTCACCTGGCCGATCTGCGGCAGAAGATGGGTCTCAACTTCCGGATTGAGGTCGACGGCGGGATAGCGGACGACACGGTCGCACGAGTGGTTGAGGCCGGGGCGGAGCTTCTGGTGGCCGGTTCGGCGATCTTTCAGGAAGACAAAACCGAGCGGAATGCGCGTGAATTTCTGCGACTGGCACGCGCGGCGGCCAAAACCGCGACCACCTAACGGATATCCGGCCAAAAAGGCAGCTATCGACCGGAGCGTGGGAACGGTCTAATTTAGACAGATTGCAGTCCCGGCAACCGGACGTGGGTTGGATGGGGATTTAGAATAAGGACACCGGATGGCGCGCTCTTTTACGAGCAGCGGCGGCCATGTCCGGAGGAGTTTCAATGATTTCAGATCTTCGTCTTGGAAGTGCGCGCGGTCTGGTTCGCGGCGCGATGGGTTTGACCCTCGGTTTCGGTCTTGTGGCAGGCACGCTGTATGCACAGGAGCCTACCACTCCGCCCGCCAGCACCGCACCTGCTTCGACCGCCACGCCGACAGGCCAGGATGCTAATCCTCCAGCGCCAGCGGCGACGGAAGCTCCGGCGACGCCTACGGAGACGGTCGCGAATAAGCCCGACAAACGAGGCCGGACGCGCAAAGCCAAGGAAGAGAAGGTTGTCGCTTCGAAGGATACGAAGAAGGACCAGCAGAAGTTGAACCGCCTGAAGAAGGACAACCCGCTTGCGGGTCTGGATTCGTCCCAGCCGGACAAGCAGCTCTACGACAAGGCAGTCGCCGCTACAAAGCGTGGACGCTACGACGTAGCCCGTTTGGAGCTGCAGACGCTGCTGGCGACCTATCCCGACTCCGAGTACATGATGCGCGCGAAGCTGGCCTTTGCCGACAGCTGGTACCGCGAGGGTGGTACGGCTGCTCTGGCGCAGGCGGAGACCGAGTACAAGGACTTCATCACCTTCTTCCCGAACGCACCTGAGGCCGCAGAGGCCCAGATGCGTGTAGGCGATATTTACTTCAAGCAGATGGACACGCCGGATCGCGATTACACCAAGGCGGTTCATGCGCAGGAAGAGTACCGCACGATGTTGCAGCAGTTTCCGGACTCCACCCTGATTCCGGGAGCGAAGCAACGCCTGCGCGAGGTGCAGGAGGTTCTGGCGACACGTGAGACCAACATCGCCGCCTTCTATGCAGGACGCGAGAACTGGCCGGCCTCCATCGCGCGCTACCAGACAGTCGTGGATACGTATCCTCTTTTCAGTCACTCGGACGAAGCCTTGATCGGCCTCGGCGATGCCTTCGCCTCCGAAGCGCGTATGGTTCGCGTGATGAAGCTTCCTGAGGGAGCAAAGGCACGCCTTGTAAAGATCTACGAAGACCAGGCGGCAGCTGCCTATGGCCGCGTGGTGACGCAGTACTCCGCGAGCGCTCATGTGGAGGATGCGCGCGACCGTCTCGAAACGCTGGGCCGTCCTATTCCTACGCCGACTGCCGATCAGGTCGCGGCCAGCCAGGCACTCGAAGCCAGCCGCCAGACCTACCGCTTAAAGGACCGCGTGAAGCTCCTTGTCTTCCGTGGACCGGATACGGTACAAGCCTCCAAACTGGGCGAGCCCGCACTTGCAGATCCGAAACCGACCCTTGCACCTACGGTTACGCGTCAGGTCATGGCGGACTTTTCGGGCGCGATGAATCCCGGTGCACCGGCAGCGACGAACACCGCTACCGCGCCCGCTCCTGCCGGGGACGATACCAACGCAGCAGCCGCACCTGCACCGGCGGCCGGTGCTGCACCGCTGGCTTTGAACGATGTTCAGGGCACCGATGGCGCGGCTGCTCCCACGGGAGCCGCGGTCGACATGACGACGCCTGCAGCCACTTCGGCTGGCTCTGGAACCGGCGTAGGCGTTGAGATTCTGACGCCCGGAGCGACCAAGACCACCGTTCAGCCCAATGGCCTGACCGCCGTTGGACCTGCGAACACAGAGGCTCTGCCCGCCGCGGAAAAGCCGTCCGCGGCTCCCGATCAGATCAACGAAGTTGCCGGGCAACAGACTCCTGTAGGTCAGGCTGCTCCAGCCAAGGGCAAAGCCAAAGCTGATTACGACAAGGGTGAAGCCTCCAGCAGCAAACACAAGAGGAAGAAGGGTCTGAACAAGATCAATCCTTTCTAGTAAGCGAGTCAGCAAAAAGCCGATTCCCTTTTTGGGAGTCGGCTTTTTGCTGCGCTGAAGACTGGCCGCGTTTCCGACTGGTAGACTGCGCGCATGATGACTCGGTTTGTTTCTGTCTTTTTCTTTGGCGTACTGTTTGCTGGTTCCGCCGCAGCACAGACGCCCGCTCCCGAAGCTCCGAAGCGTGCCGTTTCCGTCGATCCACCTGCACGTGCAGCGGCGATGCCCCTGAAGTCTCCCGAAGTCCACCCGGACCGGACAGTGACCTTCCGCTATAAAGACCCCAATGCCAAGACGGTGCAGTTGCAGCTGGAAGGAAGAAGAGACCTGATTCCACTGGTGCGTGACGAGGCCGGGATATGGTCCCTCACCACGGAACCGCTTTCGCCGGAGAACTATGGCTATCGTCTCGTGGTGGACGGCGTTCGGCTGATGGACCCGATGGATCCGAATATCCGGCCCAACCTGCAGAACCCTTCGAGCGTGGCTCCCGTGCCGGGATCGCCTGCGATGCTTTGGGAGCGGACGGATGTTCCTCACGGAGAGGTGACACACCACCTGTACGTTTCGAAGAGGGTGAACGACGGTTCGCAGGCGGATCGGGACCTGTGGGTTTACACACCGCCGGGATACGACGCCAAGCGAAAAGACAAGTATCCCGTGCTCTATCTCCTGCACGGCTACTCGGACGATGCGTCCGGATGGTGGGCGTCTGGACAGGCGAACTACATTTTGGACAACATGATTGCGCAGGGCAAGGTGAAGCCTATGGTGATCGTGATGCCCCTGGCTTACGGAACCATGGACATGATCTCCAAGGGGTTGAATGTCTGGAGTGGCGATTATGCCGTGCCTGTCAGGAACCAGGAGATGTTTGCGGACCAGTTGATTGGCGAGATCCTTCCCATGGTGGAGGCGCGGTACAACATCGCGCGCGACCCTGCGCACCGGGCGATCGCGGGGCTTTCGATGGGTGGAGGACACACGCTGTTCACGGGCCTGAATCATCCTGATGTCTTCGGATACGTTGGCGCAATGTCGTCGGCTGTGGTGTGCAAAGACTACGACAAGGTTTACGCGGGGAGATCGAAGGCTCCGCTAAAGCTCTTCTGGATGAGCTGCGGAACGGAGGACACTCTGATTACGGCGAATCGCTCTTTGGGCGAGTGGGCGAAGGCGAACGTGAAGGGCGATGTGCAGGTGAATGAAACGCCCGGGATGCACACGTGGCTGGTGTGGCGGGAGAATCTGATTACGCTGGCGCCGTTGTTGTTTACGAAGTAGGAGTGAAGTATGAGGTGGAGATCCGGATGAAGGCGATATCTTTCCTGCCGCTAGTTCTCGTATGCGGTCTCATGATCCCGTCAGGCCCTGAAGCGTGCCGTGCGCAGGACTTCCATCCTCCAACAGTGAAACATTATGAAACGCCGGTTGACAGTTTGATCCAGCCACTTTTTCCTCTCGTGAAGGTTTCGGGGTGCGAGGCGGGCGTGCAGCCCGTCAAGGTTGGGGACGTTCAGATCAACGTGGAGAAAGACATCTTTATAAGTTCTATTCCAGGTGTGAAAGCAAGGTGGAGTACGGCTTTGGATTATTCGCCCGGGTTTGGATGCGTGATCTACAAAGGGGATCTGGATAACGACGGCGTGGAAGATTTAGTTGTAGTTACCTTCGGAGGCGATTCAAGTGGTGGATACAATTCGAGACTCACGATCTTTCTGATCGACGGGAGCGGCATGCCCAATCCCTGGCGTGTTGAAGGTTATTTCCGTACGGAGACACAGGGGGTTCGTGAGATCGCCAGAGGACAGGATGGGCGAGCGCTGATTCTTGATTCAATCACCGCGGGGCATCCTGCGTGGGGCGGCGTGTCGTATGGTTATCGTCTGTTCCGGCCAAGGGACGGACAAATGGAAGAAGTATCCGGGATCCTTCTGGGAGTGACCTGGCCTTATCTTCCGAAGACCAACCCAGACAATGAAGAACTGGCGTGGAAGATTGCGACCTCGACCAGCATCACTTCCGGAACGACGAGAGCCGTTCCGTCCGCAGCAACAGTGAATCAGAGACGACTGAATCTGGTGGATGGGACGCCCCTTCCCATTCCGGAGATTACGGTGGTCGATCATGCCGATCACAGCCGTACCATCTTTTTTGACCCCACGGACAAGGAGCTTGCCCGCCTTGCGGGTCAGCGCTATTCGATTCAGATCACAGGAACCACGAACCGTTTTGAGCCGGGAGGTCCGTTTCTCTTGTGGGCGAAAGCGGTAGCGCATTAAAAGATGGTTTCCGCCGCAGATCGCGGGAGAGAAGCAGATCTCTCCGCTACGCGACGATAAAGCCGTCGCTCCGGTCGAGATGACGGTGTGGTGGGGTGACAAAAGTGAGTGGCGGGGCAAAATCAGCTTCTAGATGCGGGGGTAGCCTGGGGGCGGGACGTAGGCGTAGGTCTGGCGGCCGCGGACGAGGCGGATGATCAGGTAGATGATGCCTGCGGGGATGGCGAAGGGGATCAGGGCAAAGAGGAAGGCCAGCCACGCCGGGATGACCACGCGGTCTCCGTGGACGACCGTAGAAGCGGGAAGTTCGCCGAAGCTGCCGAAGGCGACGAGATCTTTGCCCACGGTTACGTTCTCGCCGAAGTGTAGATCGGTGAAGGCTGTGACGGTATCTTTTCCTAGTTCGGTGTTGTCGGCTACTGTTACGTCGGAGAAGGCGGTGACGAGGTCGCCATGGATGGGTCCGTCGATTTTAATGGTGCAGAAGGCGCAGACCACGTCGTTGGCCTCCTCTCCCGAAACCGTGAAGGTCGTAAAAGCACCCACGCGGTCGCGCGCGTGCATGGTAGCCGGGGCGGCGGCGAGCAGGAGAGCGAGGATGAGGGTGGGGCGGCGCAGCGGCATGGTGGCTCCTGTCAATTCCGGGTGATTGCTATGCTATCGTGAGGATTGCGGCTCCGGCGCGCGCCTGTGTGTGAAAACGAATGGGTGTGGTGCGCGGGGCGCACACACAAACCATGCCACACGACCTCCCCAAAGCATATGACCCTTCCGCCATTGAAGAAAAATGGGCGGAGTTCTGGGTGCGCGAGCGCCTGTTCGATGTTCCTGCCGGTTCCATGGAAGCGGATACGCAGGCAGATCCCAAAAAGTTCACCATGCTGCTTCCTCCGCCCAATGTCACGGGCCGTCTGCACATGGGGCACATGCTGAATCAGGCGGAGATGGATATCCTGACCCGCTGGCATAGGATGCGCGGCGAGCGTGCCCTCTGGGTGCCGGGAACCGATCATGCGGGCATTGCCACGCAGATGATGGTCGAGCGGCAGTTGGCGAGCGAGGGCAAAAAGCGCGAGGATTTCTCGCGCGAAGAGTTTATTGGCCGCGTCTGGGAGTGGAAGGCGCAGTACGGTGGCGCGATCACGGCCCAGATGCGACGTCTGGGCGCGAGTGTGGACTGGAGCCGCGAGTACTTCACGATGGACGAGAACCTGTCGACGGCGGTGAAGGAGTGCTTCGTCAAGCTGTATGAGCAGGGCCTGATCTATCGCGGTGCGTACATCGTGAACTGGGACCCGGTGCAGCAGACGGCGGTTTCCGACTTGGAAGTGGTGCATGAGGACCGGGCAGGAAAGCTGTATCACGTGCGTTATCCGCTGGCGTACGGTTCGGGATCGATTGTGATTGCGACGACGCGACCGGAGACGATGCTGGGTGACGTCGCCGTCGCGGTAAATCCCACGGACGAGCGCTATGTTTCGCTGATTGGGAAGATGCTGCTTCTGCCGCTCGTGGGCCGCGAGATTCCCGTAGTTGCGGATGATTGGGCGAATCCGGAGTTCGGCACGGGCGCCGTGAAGGTCACGCCTGCGCACGATCCGAATGATTTTGCGATTGGCGAACGGCACAATCTGCCGAAGCTCATCATCATGGATGAGAAGGCGCAGATCGACCTACCTGGCTCTGCATATCACGGTCTGGACCGGTATGTGGCGCGCGAGAAGATCGTTGCCGATCTCGAAGCTGCGGGCTTCCTGGTGGATATCAAGGATCATCCGATGTCCGTGGCGACGAGCCAGCGGACTGGCGCGGTGATTGAGCCACGGCTTTCGAAGCAGTGGTTCATCAAGATTCAGCCGCTGGCGGACAAAGCGATCCAGGCCGTCGAAGAGGGTCATGTCACCTTCACGCCTGCGATGTATGCCAAGACCTACTTCGAGTGGATGCGGAATATCCATGACTGGTGCATCTCGCGGCAGTTGTGGTGGGGACACCGGATTCCGGCGTGGCACTGCGGCGCTTGCGGTGCGATGACGGTGGCCCGCGAGGCTCCGTCTGGGTGCGGGACGTGTTCTTCGGCGGATCTTACGCAGGAGACGGATGTTCTGGATACGTGGTTCTCGTCGGGACTGCTTCCCTTCACCGTCTTCGGCTGGCCGAAGCAGACGGCGGACCTGAACGACTTTTATCCGACGGACCTTCTGGTGACGGGTTTCGACATCCTGTTCTTCTGGGTGGCGCGCATGATCATGATGGGAACGCACTTCATGCTGGACGTGCCGATGCCGGATGGCTCTGCGCGAACGCTGAAGGATGCCGTGCCCTTCCGCGAGGTTTACATCCATGCGCTGGTGCGCGATGCGGACCGCCAGAAGATGTCGAAGACGAAGGGCAATGTGATCGACCCGATCGAGATCATCGAGCGTTATGGAACGGATGCTGTGCGCTTCACGCTGGCCTCGCAGGCTTCACCGGGGACGGATATTGCTTTCAGCGAGGCGCGCACGGAGGGCAATCGCGCGTTTGCGAACAAGATCTGGAACGCTGCGCGCTTCCTGTTTATGCAGATTGAACGCGCACGCGAGGCCGGGTACACCATGAAGATGGGGCCTGCGGCGATTGTGACGGCGCTGCCGGAGTTTACGCCGATTGAGACGCGCTGGATCTTTGCGCGCGTGCGTACCGTGTGTGCCGAGGTGGATCGTGCGTTGGCGGAGTATCGCTTCGATGAGGCGGCGAGCGCTATCTATCAGTTCTTCTGGGGCGAGTTCTGCGACTGGTACCTGGAGCTGGTGAAGCTACGGTTGGAGTATGTCCCGGGTATTCAGAATCCCGAGACGGCGGTTTCGCTCGCGGGTCTGGTTGGGGT
>JAHFTZ010000432.1 GCA_023265355.1 Terriglobus sp. | reverse complement strand
TGTAGGTAAGGTCTCCGTGACGTCAGGCAACTGGAATCACGCCGTCGCCGCGAATACGATTGAAGTCATCGATATTCCGCTCGAATAGAGTGGATCAAGCAGAAAGGGCGAGCCGTGTTAGAGCGCTTGAAAGAAGAGACACTGGAAGCAAACCTTGAGGTCGTCAAGCGAGGTCTTGTTCTCTATACCTTTGGGAACGCGAGCGGCATCGATCGCGACGCTGGGCTGGTCGTCATCAAACCGAGTGGTGTGGACTACGACGAACTGAAGCCGTCGCACATGGTTGTCACCGACATGGAAGGGAAGATCGTTGAGGGAGATCTTCGTCCCTCGAGCGATCTGCAGACACATCTTGCGCTGTACAAGGCGTTCACGGAAATCGGCGGGGTTGTGCATACGCATAGCGAGCATGCGACGGCGTGGGCGCAGGCAGGTCGCGACATTCCCGCTCTTGGAACGACGCACGCCGATTACTTCCACGGTCCGGTTCCGTGTACACGGCCACTTACCGATGAAGAAGTCAACGGAGAGTACGTCCTCAACACGGGACTCGCGATCATCGAACGGTTCAAGGGAATCGATCCTCTGGCGATACCGGGTGTTCTGGTCGGTGGACACGCCCCCTTTGCGTGGGGAAGAAATCCACATGACGCAGCGCACAATGCTGTGGTGTTGGAGGCCGTGGCGAAGATGGCCTTCATGACAGTGCTGCTCAACTCAGAGTGCGGCGTGACCTCGGCTTTGCTGGATCGGCACTACTTCCGCAAGCACGGCGCAAAAGCAACCTACGGACAGAGTTAGAGGACAAGATGGCGATTGTTGCAGGTGCGGATTTTGGAACGCTGAGCGTTCGTGTGACGCTGCTGGATTCGGACAAGGGACGGATAGGCACTGCGGCCGCAGAGTATGCGCTGCACCGCAAGCGGGAAGATCCTGATTACGCCACGCAATCGCACTTCGACCAGATGGAAGCCCTCGTGAAGGCAACGAGAGATGTGCTTTCGCAGACCGGGATTGATGGCGATCAGGTCATCGCGCTTGCGCTGGATACAACCGGATCGAGCGTCGTCATGGTCGATGAAGATCTCCAGCCGCTCGACGAGTACTACCTGTGGTGCGACCATCGTGCTCATCGCGAGGCCCAGGAGATCACGGTCAGAGCACACGAGATGGGCCTTGAGGCCATCGAGTGGTGTGGTGGAGTTTATTCCCATGAATGGGGATGGGCAAAGTTGCTGCACTGGCTCAGGCACACAACAGGAGACAAGCGCTCCAGGTTCGCAACGGCACTGGAGCACTGCGATATGGTGGCCGCAACGTTGACCGGCGTTACCTCACCTGCTCTACTCAAACGCTCCGTCTGCGCCATGGGCCACAAGTGGATGTGGAACCCGCGATGGGGAGGCCTGCCGTCCGAGGAGTTCCTGGTGGCTGTAGATCCTCTCCTGCGAGGGGTAAGAGAGAAGATCTCGGGCGAGTATCTGACGTCGGACCATATTTATGGCGGTCTTGCTCCAACCTGGGCAGAAAAGATGGGATTGAAGGCCGGTATCCTCATTCCCGTTGGCGCGTTCGATGCGCATTGGGATGCACTGGGCGCGGGATGCAAGCCTGGCGACGTTGTGAACGTGGTGGGAACGTCCACCTGCATCATCGCAACCTCCGAAGAGACAAAGCTTGTCCCAGGTGTTTGTGGAGTAGTTCCCGGCAGCGTCGATCCCAAGCTTACCGGAATCGAAGCTGGCCTCTCAGCTGTCGGCGATATCTTTGAGGCAATCGCACGTCGCGCGGGCGTGAAGGTCAAGGATCTCGCGGCTTCGCTATCGGAGTACAGGGCAGGACAGACCGGCCTGCTGCGTCTTAGCTGGGATAACGGAGATCGTACCGTGCTGGTGAATCCCGAACTCGGCGGAATCACCCTGGGCTGGAACCTGATCCACACGGCGCAGGACGAACTCTTTGCCGCCATCGAAGGAACCGCCTTCCATACGCGCATTGTTCTGGAGCGGATGGCGGAGTACGGTGTGCCTGTGGAGCGTGTAATCAATGCTGGAGGTATTCCACAGAACAACGTTGTTCTTAATCAGATCTACGCGAATGTTTTGAACAAGCCAGTGCTCGTTCCAGATGGAGTTCCCACCAGTCTGGGATCGGGCATCGTGGCGCTCACCGCTGCAGGGGGGTTTCCCTCGATCGCGGCGGCGCAGGAAAAGTTATGTCTGCCGTTTCAGACGTATCTGCCCCAGCCGGATGCTGTCGCTACGTACGAACAGCTCTATCAGCTTTACCGAAAGGTTTACTTCGCGCTGGGCTCCAGGGGCGCTGCGGCAGTGTCGCTGGGAGAGGTACTTCCCGAACTTCGCCGCATTGCCAAGGCCGTCCATACTGCATAGAGGAACGACGCCTCATGAGCCGGCGCAGGCAAGTGTAGATGACGTGAACTCAAAACGGCCGAACATCCGTCGAATACATCCCGCAAAAGCGATAGAACACCCTGTTGCATTTTCTGGGGCAACTCATCTACGCGCTGGCAGAAGGCATCGATATTTCGGGGCTTCTGCCAGCCACTCTGTTTCGGACGATGATTCTGGATTTTGAATTTATACCTCTATTGAAAGCGTGAAGCGAAGATCGAGCTGCGGTAACGATGCCGGTGGAGACCTCGCGTTTGTAGCAGCATCGTGGCCACTCCAGCAGCAGCACGGGGATCGGCGATTCGCGCAAACACCGGATTCTCCTTAGGAAATATTTTATCTATTGACAGCCATTGCTCGGATTCCGTAGATTTCGATCTCGTTCTAAGTCAGCAAAGTTTCGG
>JAHFTZ010000431.1 GCA_023265355.1 Terriglobus sp. | reverse complement strand
TGTCAGGCTTCAGCGCCGCGAAGTCGTTTTCGAATACGAAGGTCGCGTCATACCGCGGATTGTGATGTCCCCCCGCACGTTCGTTGCCGGGGCACAAGTAGCAGGTCGGGTCATACTGCGCCACAACCGGCGCGGCAGTCGTTTCCGTCTGCCCCTGCCACGGACGCTGGGTCCTGTGTGGAGAGACAAGCACCCACTCTCCACGGAGGGGGTTCCAGCGGCGATGCGGCGTCTGCGACAGGTCGAAGGTCATTCGCCCGCCTTGGCACGCGCCATCGCGCCGTCCACGGCCTCGCAAACGTAGATTTCCGCTTCGATTCCGGAGGCTTCTTTGTACCGCAGCTTTAGCTGCTCGGCGAAGCTATCGGCATACTGAGCCTCAACCAGATTGACCGTGCATCCACCGAAGCCGCCGCCGGTGATGCGCGAACCGATGCAGCCGGGAAGACTGCGCGCCAGGTCGACCAGCTTATCTACCTCCGGAGCGCTTGCTTCGAAGTCATCATGCATGCTGATATGCGCTGCAAAAAGCAGATCGCCCAGCTTGCGCATGTCACCGCCGAAGAGCGCCGAACGCGCCTCGAGCACACGTGCGTTTTCAGTGATGATGTGACGGCAGCGGCGGTACGAAGCATCGTTCATCCGCCCACGCGCCTGCTTCAGATCGTCCATCGTGGCGTCGCGGAGCAGCTTGATCTGTGGATTCATCTTAGAGAGCACAGCCTGTCCGGCCTCAACCTCTTCGCGGCGATCGCGGTAGGCACCCTCCGCGATGGAATGTTTCACCATGGAGTTGGCGATGACGATGCGAATATCCGGGCGAAGCGGAAGCAGGTAGAACTCCAGCGAACGGCAGTCGAGAAGGAGCGCCTTCTCTGCGACTGCGTTCGTGATGACGAACTGGTCCATGATGCCGGAGGGAGCGCCTACGAAATCGTTTTCGGCGCGACGGCAGAGCGTGGCAATCTTCTCGCCCGGGATCTCCTTCTCTGCGATAGACAGAAGGGCCATCGCGACCGCAACTTCGATGGAAGCCGAAGAACTTAAGCCCGAGCCAAGCGGGACATTGCCTTCCACGGAGAGATTGAATCCTGGGGTGTTGATGTCGTCTTTCGCCAGGCTCCAGACCACACCCATACCGTAATCGCTCCAGTGTCCGCGTCCCTTTTGCGGCATGGCGTCGAGATCGTATTCCACCTGTTCGTCAAAGTTCGAGGAGTAAAAAACCGCCTTGCGATCGTTGCGTGGGCTGATAGTTGCAACCGTCTCGAATCCGATGGCGAGCGGAAGGACGAAACCGCCAGTGTAGTCCGTATGTTCGCCGATAAGGTTGACGCGTGCGGGAGCGGAGAAACTGGTCCCCTGTTGACCAAAGCGTTCAGTATGATCGGCGGCGAGTTCTTGGGTGGAGATATTCATTGCGTGTGCAGTTTTCATTTCCGTAGAGCAGGATTAGGCTTTTGTAATTTTAGCGGAGCCATCGTTTCACAGGGCGCTGATAGAATTAACACGTGACTACAGTAGATATTCTTTTCAGGTACGACGAACAACCAAGTGAAGCTGCAGCCATGTCGCTCTCCAGGCTGCGCGAGGTCTATGGTATCCGCAGCATGGAGTTGAACGAAGCCGAGAAGACCGTTCGCATTGAGTATGATGCGACTCGGCTGACATCGGCTACGGTTTATCAACTGATTCGTCGCGCGGGCGTCCTTGTGGCCGGAGAAGTCTCTCTTCTCGCACCGGATGTTCCTGCGGAAGCCATGCCAGCCGCCTCCTAACTTCTTTCCCTGCTCCGCTCAGTCATCGCAATGGCAGTTCGCTCCGTGGGCGTCAGGCATCGACCCGTCCAGACGAGGGATACAGCGGCCATGCGGATCGATCTGCGGATCTCCGAGCTTGGCAGCGATCCGTTCCTCGAACTCCTCTGAAATAAAGTGCTCCAGGCGTTCGGCTTCGTCGTGGACTTTATCCACAGGGTAGTCGAGCACCTGATGCAAAAAAATTTCGATCAACCGGTGATGTCGAACGATCTCCAGCGCCCGCTTCTTACCCACGGAAGAGAGCGTGACACCTTTGTGGCGCTCGTATTCGACGAGAGGCCTCTGCTCTGCGGCAAGGCGCTGCAGCATATTTGTGATCGAAGCAGGAGCCACAGAGAGCCGTGCGGCCAGTTCTTTACTCTGTACGCGGCGGTCGGCTGCTCCGCTAAGAGCGAGGATCGCCTTTAAATAATCGTCGATCGATTCGCTGCTCTTCCGATGGGCTTCAACCGTTTTCACAAAAACTCCCTTGCAGTTCGATTCAAATTTAGGTTAGCCTAAAACAATGTTAGGCAAGCCTAAATTCATGAGGTGCCCAGGCCTTTCGCTCTTACTGCTGGTCAGCGCGAGCTTGAAGTTAGCCGGTGCCCAAGCGTCCTTCTGGACTATTGCAATCGAAGACAGCACTGGAGCAAGTTTACCGGGAACGGTGGTCACGCTTGAATGCAGCGGCCGGGAGCAGGCCCGAAGAATCACGGACGCCAACGGCGACGCCTCTTTTTCAATTTCCCCTGGAGATGGATGTCTTCTCCGCATCCATTCCGATGGATTCCGTGAACGCACCATTCCGTTTCTGGGCAATGCATTCCCGACCGAAATCCAACTGGCAGCGACAGCCGGAGACACCGAAGTGATTGTGTCTGCGGAGAGCACTGTCTTCCAGACAAGCGGCTCCACAGCACACGCTCTGCTAAGCCAGGAACAGATCGCGGCAATCCCGAGTTTCAATCGGGCCACTGGCTTCACGGACCTGATCACGCGAACCACTCCGGGCGTTGCGGCG
>JAHFTZ010000430.1 GCA_023265355.1 Terriglobus sp. | reverse complement strand
TCAGAGGCATTATCATGCCACTCAAAACGCTGTTTCTGAATCCCCCTTCGTTCGAGAATTTTGATGGCGGCGCCTCTTCGCGCTGGCCAGCCACCCGCGAGATCGAGTCCTACTGGTACCCCGTCTGGCTCGCCTATCCCGCCGGTATGCTCGAAGGTTCCAAGCTTCTGGATGCCCCTCCGCATCACGTTTCGGCAGAAGAAACCATTGAGATTGCGAAGAGCTACGAGTTTCTCGTGCTCTTTACCTCAACGGTCGGCTGGAGCGGTGACCACGGCCTTGCGCGCGCCATTAAGGCCGCAAATCCGTCGATCAAAATCACCTTCGTCGGGCCCCCGGTCACCACGGATCCGGATCGTGCTCTCAATGAGTGCGAAGTGATCGACTTCGTCTGCCGCCGCGAGTTCGACTTTTCGACCGTGGAATTTGCCAACGGCAAGCCACTCAACGAGATCCTCGGCATCTCCTATCGCGGAGAGAACGGTCAGATCCAGCACAATCCGGACCGCCCGCAGGTCGAAGACCTCGATGCCCTTCCCTGGGTCACGGATATCTACAAGCGCGACATGGACGTTACCAAGTACAACGTCCCTTTCCTCCTGCACCCCTACGTCTCGCTTTACTCGACGCGTGGCTGCCCGGCGCAGTGCACTTTCTGCCTCTGGCCGCAGACGCTCTCCGGTCACGCATGGCGCAAGCGCTCCACGGATGACGTAGCCGCGGAGATGAAGCATGCCAAGGAACTCTGGCCCAACGTCAAGGAGTTCTTCTTCGACGACGACACCTTCAACATCCAGAAGGCTCGGACGATCGAGCTCTGCGAGAAGCTGAAGCCGCTCGGCCTGACGTGGTCCTCCACTTCGCGCGTCACGACCGACCGCGACACACTCAAGGCGATGAAGGATGCGGGCTGCCGTCTGCTGATCGTTGGCTTTGAGTCCGGCGATCCTCAGATTCTCAAGAACATCAAGAAGGGTGCCACCGTCGAGCGCGCACGCGACTTCGTCAAGGACTGCCACGATCTCGGCCTCATCATCCACGCCGACTTCATCCTTGGCCTTCCCGGCGAGACCAAGGAGTCGATCCGCAATACGATCGATTTCGCGAAGACGCTCGACTGCGAGACCATCCAGGTCTCCATCGCGCACGCTTATCCTGGTACCGAGTTCTACGACTACGCCAAGAAGAACGGCTTCATCACGAACGAGAACATGGAAGACGGCACCGGCCACCAGATGGCGCACATCGAGTACCCCGGCCTTCCTGTGGAGTACGTCATGGAGATGGTACACCGCTTCTACGACGAATATTATTTCCGTCCCAAGGCTGCGTTCCGCGTAGTTTGGAAAGCTATCGTGAACCGCGACGTTCCCCGTCTCTATGTGGAAGCGAAGGCCTTTATGAAGCTTCGTTCACAGCGCAATAAGGCTTCTCGCGCCAAGCGCGAAGAGAATGCTTTGAAGGCGCAGGAATCCGTCAGCATGAATGCCTAACGACACTCAGCAGAACACAAAGGAGGCGAGCTTGACTCGCGTCCTTTGTCATTTAAGCAGTCGGGCTCTGTTCAGGCTTCCCAATCAAGCGCATCTGTGGGAAGGCATCTGGATAATTTTCGCGAACGAAGGTCATCATGCCTTCGCGCACGAGGCAGCGCAGGTCGAAGTTATCGCCTGCGTTTGTGGAACTCACCAGGCATCGAATCTCCATGGTGTGTTCTTTCAGGTCGGTGACCTGCAGACCGCAGACCTTGCCATCCCACTGCTTTGCCTCGGAAACGATCTTGGTCAAGTGCTCACGTAACGGCTCCACGGGCACGGTGTAGTCCAGATATAAAAATGCAGTTCCCATAATGTCGGCGGACTGTCGCGTCCAGTTCTGAAAGCTGTTTTCGATGAAGTAAGTAAGGGGCACAATCAAGCGCCGCATGTCCCAGATCCTCACGACGACGTAAGAGGAGGTGATCTCCTCGATCTTTCCCCATTCGCCCTGCACAATCACCACGTCGTCGATACGGATTGGTTCGGTTATGGCGATCTGCAGACCGGCCAGAAAGTTCGAGGCAGTTGACTTCGCCGCAGTCGCCAGCACAAGGGAAGCCAGTCCTGCTGATGCCAAAAGTCCAGTCCCTGCACGCCAGAGACGTGCATCGTGGAACGTATAGAGAGCAGCACCGATCGTGAGAACGATGATGAACGTAATCAGCATGCGGCGAAAAAGCTGGAACTGCGTATGGACGCGACGTGCCTGCACGTTATCCACGGCCTGCAGGTCGTACCGGCGCAGAAAGAGGATCTGTCCCACATAGACCGCACCTGTCGCAAACCAACCAAGAGAGAGCACCATTGCGATGCCCAGCAGCTGCCGAACATTGTCGTGAATCTCGTCCGACACTGGAAGAAACGGCTGCGCGACAAAGAGACAAGAGATGATGAAGATTGCGCGCGCTGGTTTGCCCAGATGTGCCTTGAGTCCCAGGCCAAAGAACTCAGGCTGTCCCTCCGTCGCCTGTTTGCGAAGAATCCGGAACAACACCCAGTGAATCGCGTTGGAAAACACGAGTGCCGCACAGAAAAAGAAGAGTGCTAAAAACCAACCGTGCCACAGATGAAGAAATCGCAAGAAGCCCTCCGTTCCGTCCCTACCTTCTGGGATGGCTCTAAACGTCTGTGCGTTGGCAGGCACCATCTCTTCAAGTTTCCAGCAGCGCCCTTCGCCGATAGAATAGAGACAGATGTCTCACCGCCTTCCCGCTTCGCGTTACCTTCTGCTCTTCTGCGTCATGCTTGGCGCTGCTGTGGGCGATGCTCTTCTTGGTCGTGGGATGCACGAC
>JAHFTZ010000429.1 GCA_023265355.1 Terriglobus sp. | reverse complement strand
GGAAATAGGCGTCCAACCGATACCGACGCCATACACATCCTGCAACTCAAGACCCTGCGAGAAGTTGTGGTCGAAGGTCGTATTCGCCAGGGCATAGAACCTCTGGGTGAAGTACTGATCGCGCTCCAGATCGGCGTGGAAGATGCTCGTCTTCACCACGGAGTCCGGTGTAGGAAATGGCTCGGTCTGCGGAATCGTAGGCGTCGTCAGTTTTCCATAAGTTTCTGAGACATCGAGGAGGGTGCGGTTGCGGGGATTCAGGAAAGTTACAGTCGGAACCGTCCGGGCGAGCGACAGGCCGACGTTGAAGGTTCCCCCATGCTGCGTCGATTGAAGAAAAGTCGCCCCGCCATTGATAGCGCCTGTCCAGCCATAAAATATCCCCGCCTTTTTTTCGACCTCCCGGTCAAACGTAGCCTGGTCCAGAATGTAAGCAACGTCCTTGATCGGCATCTGCTCCGGAGCTCCCATCGGGCTCGCCACCACGACGGTCCCCTCGGTGACCTCAAGTGTTCCGGGATGCAGTTCGCCCCGGGCGACGGGGGTGTTCTTTTTCAGGACAGCGAAGCTGCCGCTCGAATGGAGTTCCTTCACTTTGGCCAGCGGAATGGTAAGTTCCCCCGCCATGTCGCTCTTGAAGACCACGGAATCACCCACACCCCGCAGCAAAGCTCCACTCAGCTGATCTCCATTGGTGAAAATAATCACATCCGGCAAGGGGGCCGCCGCCTTGTCCTCTGCCTTCGCTGGCGGCTGCGTTGCTGCCTTGTCCTCCGCGATTAACTGATCCGTACACACCCCCAAAAGCAAACTTAGCCCCAACATCCACCCGCGAACATTCCCCATAGTCTCGCCTTTCCCAAAAAAGTACGTCATCATCAGAATATCTGGAGGCCGGACCGAAATGCATTTTGTTGACCTACCGCGTCTTCCAGCCGCACTGCCAGATCGCGCCCACCTTTCGGCTTCGCTCTTCCGCACGATGGAGACCTGCAGTATTGTGTTGGGAGCTCTGGGCGGGGCGCTCGTCGTTCGCCGGGACAAATCGTATCGCTATGACTTCACAGGAGTAGTCGGTCTCGGCCTGATTTCGGGTGTAGGCGGAGGCATAGCGCGCGATATCCTTCTCGGCGATGGTCCGCCGCTGGCCCTGCAACATCCTCACTATCTGGCTTTGGCTCTGGCAGGCGCCGTCCTTGCGCTCTTTTTCGGGAACATGGTCGGCCACCGCATGCAGACCCTCATGCTCGTCGTCGATGCGGCTGGCCTCGGTTTCTATACCGTGGCAGGGGCGACGCGGGCTTTTAACGCAGGCCTTGGGTTTCTTCCATGCTTTCTCCTGGGCATTACCACGGCCGTCGGTGGGGGATCGCTGCGCGACCTCTTCAGCGGCCATCCACCCAGCATCTTCCAGGAGGGCGAACTTTATGCCCTCGTAGCCACCATCGCGGCCCTGGTGTTTCTCCTGTTGCACCGGGCGGGCGTTCCGGACAACGTGGCCACGGGTGTCGCCACGGGCGTCGGCTTCTCGCTTCGGCTTCTTGCCGTGCGTTTTGGCTGGCGCACGCGGGCTGTAGACCGAATCCCCTAAAAATACCTGCGAACCCAAAAAATAACCTATTGCCAAACGTGATTCCGGCGGAATAGTATCCGACTCGCGTTCGGCATAGCTCACTTTTTTATAAGACCTGTGTTGAGCGTACGGCCATTTGTTACCAAAGATTTTTACAAGATCAGCTGCAGGGCATCGACCCGCAGCGAACCGGAGTAATACATCATGTCCTGGTACGCGTACTGCATCGCCGAACGAAGCGCTTTTCCACAGATGTCACGCCACCGTCGTCCGATGCCCCTTGAGGGAATCCACGGCCTATTTGGAAATCAAACCTTCCTCTTCCCCGCAGCAGATCTTACCGTCATCGTCTCCGAGCATTCTCCAGAAGACAACGCACGTCTCACCCAACAGTGCCAAAAAGAGCATGCACGCGTGGTTGCGGACTGCTTCAAACACTCCACGGTGCTTCCCTTCCGATTCAATACCACCTTTGAGGACGACGATGCTCTTCGTCGCTCCGTCCGCTCCAATCACAGGCACTTCTCCGCAAATGTCGAGCGTCTGCGCGGCAAGGCTGAGATGCACCTCAAGGTACTCGTCGACGATACCTGCCCGGAGACGCACAAGATTCTCAACGGCAGTGTGGGCAAGGCCTACCTTGAGAGCCTTCGCGAAAATGCCTCCCAGCAGCGCGAGCGCCAGTCCCGTGCGCGCGCACTCTCGGTCCAGATGCAGCGGATGTTCCTTCCGCTGGCCACGGAGATTACCTGCAAACGCACCGATGCGGGCAAGATGCTGCTCGATATCGCTCACCTGATCGATAACAAAACCATCGAACGCTATCAGAACAAGTACTCCTCCGCGCAAACCAGCATGAAGGAGTGCAGCATGCAGCTCTCCGGCCCGTGGCCCCCGTACCATTTCGTAGCAAAGTCCAGCACGCCAACGGCGAACTGATCCGTCCATAAATCGATGAAAGACAGAGGGCGCGGATTTCTCAGCGCCCTCTGTCTTTCCGTTTCTGGATCCCGCCTCTAATCAGACTCCGCTTTTTTCCGGCTCAGAACAAAACTCTTCCGGCGACGCCGTTTTCCGCTGGCGTGATCGATCTTCTTCCAGAAGCCCACAAAATAATCCACCGCAGAGATGATGGAGACGATCGTCATCCAGTAGATGGCGTTGATCGCGCCCAGATGCACCGGCACGATGAAGCCGCCCCAGTTCCACTGGTACCAGCGATGATCCAGGATCGCGGCGACGACGGAGACGATCTGAATCACGGTCTTCAGCTTGCC
>JAHFTZ010000428.1 GCA_023265355.1 Terriglobus sp. | reverse complement strand
CGATCCCGGTTCCAGCTTGACCTCGCCAACGCGCGGCACCAGGAGAATATCCAGAAGATCGTTCGCGCCCGTACCGCTGAGATGGGTATGGCTGAAGCCCATGATCGACGTATCCGTGGTGTAGTAACCGGAGCACCAGTCCCAGCCTTCGGTGTAAGTATCCGGACTCAGCTGCACGGCTCCAAACGGAACAGTGGCGCCCGGGAAAGTGTGGCCGTGGCCGCCGGTTCCAATAGCCAGATTGACCCACTTCGTCACATCGCCTGCCGGCATGGACGCACTCTTTGCAGCCTTACGAACGGTGGCAGATTGCGCCAGCGCCTGGTGGCCTGCCGCGAGAGAAACAAGTCCGAGAAAGTCCCGTCGATTGAACAAGTATTTACCGCTCCTGAAATCTTTGTTTGCGTATTGAAGTTTCGCGCATAATCGCTCATAGTATGCGCCTTTGGACGAACCCTGCGCTAGCTGCCGCCCGCTACTTTGCTGGTGAAGATTGTTGATTGCGCGCCCGCCAAAGTGCTCCCAGTACAGGGTCCACGGGCTGCGGAAGGACCTCAATGCCAGGGTCGAATGCATGAAGCGCATCTGCCATCGCATCGCGCAGCATGTGGACATGGCCCATGATGCTTCCCGCGACCGCAACGCGCATGACACCACTGGGTACACCGGTCGCCTCTTCTTCCCAGCGACGCAGACGGTCCATCACCACAAGCGCCAACTGAGCGAGATCTTCACCGCCGCGCCGCACGACGCTCATCGCGACTTCGTCCCCCTGCTCGGCACAGTTCACCACCAGGCGCGAGAGCCTGGAGAAGTCCGGAGGCGGAAGGGTATGGGCAAATTGCACCGCATCTGCGAGAGACGACACATTCCAGGCCGCGAGGATCGCATCCATCAGCAGCGTGGGGGTCTCTGTGTCCATGGCAAAGAATGCCTGGCGCAAACCCTCACGCCCCAACCAATATCCGGATCCCTGATCGGCGATGGCTGGCCCCCAGCCTCCGGCGCGGGTGAGCCTACCGTCGGAGGTCCGTCCACAGACATTGGAACCGGTGCCCGCAAGCACCAAAACGCCGCGGCCTCCGGGAAACGCCGCGTCGAGGGCGATCTCCACATCGCCGAGGAGGGGCAGATCTCCGCCAACGCGCGCGCCCACCTCCGCGCGAATCCAATCGGCCACCAGGGCAACAGTTTCGCCCGCAGTCCCGATGCAGGTCTGCTTTACCTCGCTCATCTTCACGCCGGATGCCTGCTCCAGCGCCGCGAGGGCTTCTTCAAGATTTGCTTTGCAGAGTTCGGCCGAGGCGCGCATGCGTTTGATGGTGCCGACGGTTGTCCGCGCAAGTTCGCGCTCATCGTCCGCCAGGACGCAGGTCGTATTTGTTCCGCCGGCGTCCATCGCCAGATAAAAAGCCATAACCATCCCAGAGGCTGCATCTTCGTACACGATTCGTACGTCTACACCTCTTTAGTACAAACTACATATGGATTGACCAGCCGAGCTCGGCCAGTTTTTCTTCGATATCAGCTAACGCTGTCTCGAGGGCAGACCTCCGGTGCGGGCTGGAAGTTCTTTCCGAGAGGACCCGCTCTCTCTGTAAGGACAGCTCCTGGACGCGGCGTTTCTTGACCGCCTCTGTCATATCGAGCGCTCGCTTGTCGTTTCCAGCACGCGCTGCCTCGTTCTGTTGCTCTTCTACGTTCTTGCTGTCGAATCCACGTGCCATAAAGCTCATTCTACGCCAGCGATAGGATGAGAAAATAAGTACTCATCCGCGAAATCTGTTACGCCAAGCTTTTTTGAACCACCGCGCCACAAGGAGATCTCCCAAGATGTGGATTGTCCGGCTCGCTCTCAGAAGGCCCTACACCTTTGTAGTTATGGCCGTTCTGATTCTCGTACTTGGCATTGTCAGCATTCTGACGATGAGCACGGATATCTTCCCCACGATCGATATTCCCGTGGTCACGATCGTCTGGACCTACAGCGGCACCAGCCCGGACGAGATGGAGAAGCGCTTCACCACGATCAGCGAGCGCGCGATGACGACCGCCGTCAACGATATCGAACATATCGAGTCGCAATCGGTCTCCGGCATCTCCATTATCAAAGTGTTCTTTCAGCCCGGCGCGAAGGTCGAAGGAGCCATTGCCCAGGTGACCGCGGTCAATCAGACCATTCTGCGTATCCTGCCGCCGGGAACGACTCCGCCCTTCATCCTGCAGTTTTCGGCCTCAAACGTGCCGATTCTGCAGGCGGTCATGTCCAGCGATCGCCTCTCCGAGACGGACCTCTACGATCTCGGCCTGAACTTTGTCCGTACGCAGCTTGCCACCGTGCAGGGCGCGCAGGTGCCTTCCCCCTACGGCGGACGGGCGCGACAGATCATGGTCGACCTGGATCTTCCCTCCCTCTACGCCAAGGGTCTGTCGGCCACGGATGTGGTAACCGCTCTCACCGCGCAGAACCTGATTCTGCCCGGCGGCGATGCAAAGATCGGATCGACGGACTACATCGTCCGCACCAACGCCAGTCCTGCCGTCGTAGAACAGTTGAACAACATTCCGGTCCGGCAGGTGAACGGGGCCATGGTCTACATGCGCGACGTCGCCCATGTCCATAGCGGCTCCGCGATCCAGCAGAACATCGTCCGCCTGAACGGGCAGCACGCCACCCTGCTCACCATCATGAAGGGTGCAAGCGCCTCCACGCTGGATATCGTGGCCCGCGTAAAGGAGAGGCTTCCGCTCATCATCGCCAACTTGCCGCCGCCTCCACCCGAGGTACGCCTGCTCTTTGATCAATCCGTCTTTGTAAGGGCCGCGCTGCAAGGTGTGGTGAGGGAAGCTATGATCGCCGC
>JAHFTZ010000427.1 GCA_023265355.1 Terriglobus sp. | reverse complement strand
TCAGCCGCGACCGCTCCGCTCACATGGGCGTGTGTGGCGACGGAACCGATGCGGTCGCTGTTAGGAGCGTCACTTCCTACGCACATCATGGCTGTTCCTGCGCGCGCCAGCTTAGTGATGATCGGGTCGAAGCGACGCATATTTCCGGGAAGAAAAATGATTCCGTCGTAGTGCTTCGATGTGGCTTTGGCGAAGGCCTCTTCTTCGCCGACGCTCAGCCGTGGATATTCGTGAAAATCCAGCGCGATTTGCGTTCCAACGGTCGCTTCAGCCGCCGCACGGATCCCCGCACGAAGCGGGTCAAAGAAGTGCGAGATCTCTTTCGGAAGAATCGCAGCAACCGAGATACGGCGATTCAGTCGCAGCGATTGAGCCGCAATGTTTGGCCGGTATCCAAGTTTATTGGCCATCTGTAGCACGCGGTATTTGGTCTGCTCGTTGACGCCGGGTCGATTGTGCAGCGCGCGGTCAACTGTGCCTATCGACACATTGAGCGCACGAGCGATGTCTTTGATACCTGCCTGTTTGGAGGACTGCAGCATGGTTAGCGTCGGCCTTTCAATGCCATTCTCTCCTTTGAACTGCCGTATTGTCTCATGCGCTTTGCCCGGCATGCTGATGAAAGATCTTTTGTCTCATTGTTGTCCGAAGGCGTAAGGGTAATGCTTCAAAAGCCCATAGCCAAGGTAAGTGTTCTGTGCGAAGAGTTCGGCAGTCTGCCGACGGGCGAGAGCGTGCAACTCTTTGTCTTGGAAAACGGAGTTCTCTCTGTTGGGCTCGTCAACTACGGCGCGAGACTTACATCGCTTTGGGTTCCTGATAGGAAAGGGAAGAGAGCGAATGTGATCCTCGGATGCGGGACGCTCAGCGGGTATTTGAACAGCCATGGCGCATATCTTGGGGCAACGTGCGGACGCTTTGCAAACCGGATCGCAGGAGCCTCCATCGAAGTCGACGGTATTCTTTACCCACTTTCGGCGAATGAAAAGGGCCTGCACACACTGCATGGTGGCACCACCGGTTTCGATGCTCGAATCTGGAAGGCAACCGTTCTTGAAGACGGCCTGCGATTCTCACTCGTAAGCGAAGACGGAGATCAGGGATTTCCGGGGACTTTGCATGCTGAAGTGACGTATCGACTCTGCGATAGCAGCCTCCGCATTCAATATGAGTACGCATGTGATCGTTCTACCGTTGCCAACCTAACGAACCATGCCTACTTCAACCTGGCTGGAGAGGGGAGCGGTACAATTTCTCAGCACACACTCTCCCTTGCAGCTTGGGATTTCCTCCCCGTGGACGAGTGCTTCCTGCCCACAGGTGAGATCGCTCCTGTAGAGAACACAGCCTTCGATTTTCGCAGAGCTGCGGTGATAGGGGAACGTTTGCGGAGAAATGATAATCAACTCAAAATCAACAGGGGATTCAATCACACCTTCGTGGTCGCAGATCATGATGGCCCGGCGGCCGAACTTTGCTGCCCGACTACCGGACGGAAGATGGCCGTGCAGACCAGTGAACCTGGCATCCACTTGTACACCGCGGGGTTTCTGGACGGGAGCATCCTTGGCCCATCGGGCAAGACATATGGGAGAGAGGCAGGGCTTTGCCTGGAGACGCAACGTTTCCCGGATAGTCCTCACCACCCGGAGTTCCCATCGGCATATCTTGCTGTCGGCGAGGTCTATCGGAGCGAAATGGTCTTTGAATTTAGCACATTCGACTTTCGTGAAACCAATTAGTGCATGCGCGGTAACGTACACAATAGGGAAAATCGTTATATGCTGTCCTTCCTGGTGTTCATAATCGCCAGCGTTAGTGAAGATCCGGACCAGGAGATATCCAGTGAGTGAGGCCGTTCAACGATCCAGGCTCGTTTTGCCGGAAGCGCCTCCGACGGAGCGCGGTGTGGTGAAAGGCTGGCGCGAGCCGGTCACGATCCGCACGTACCGTCCTTGTGCGCCAGATAAGAACCCACTTTTTCTGGAAAAAAGGGTTTATCAGGGAAGTTGTGGCCGTGTCTCTCCGATGCCGGTTATTGATCGAATCGAGACCGTCGCCGAGCCGCAGACCTGGGACGCCGTCCATCTTGAAAACGAGTACATACGCGTGATGGTTCTGCCAGCGATAGGCGGGAGAATTCATATTGGTCTCGATAAACGAAACGGCTATGACTTTTTTTATCGGCAGAACGTGATCAAGCCTGCTCTGGTCGGGCTGGCAGGGCCCTGGATCTCAGGCGGTGTGGAGTTCAACTGGCCACAACATCACCGTCCTGCAACATTCATGCCAGTTGAAGTGGAGATAGAGCGTGAGCCGGATGGCTCCGTGACGATATGGTGCAGCGACCACGACCCCATGACTCGAATGAAAGGGATGCACGGCATTCGGCTCTCGCCAGGACGAACTTATGTGGAAGCGCGTGTTCGGTTGTACAACCGCACAACCGACACCCAGACCTTTCTCTGGTGGGCGAACGTGGCAACACGTGTCCACGAAAAATATCAGTCCTTCTTTCCTCGCGATGTACGCATGGCGGCAGACCACGCAAAGCGCGCAACAACGGCCTTTCCACTCAGTGAGAGTAAGTATTACGGCGTGGATTATGGAGAAAGAGGGCGTACCGGTGTCCCAACAGAGGAGATGCCTCAGCGGTTTGTGCCGGATGGTACTTATGCCCCGAACGATCTGAGTTGGTATGCCAATATTCCCGTTCCGACGAGCTACATGATTGCTGGATCACGCGGCGACTTTGCCGGTGGTTACGATCACGCGACGCAAGCCGGGCTCGTCTATTTTGCAGATCACCACATTGCCCCTGGCAAGAAACAATGGACCTGGGGCAATCACCAGTTTGGCTATGCATGGGAC
>JAHFTZ010000426.1 GCA_023265355.1 Terriglobus sp. | reverse complement strand
ACACATGGTGCATCTCTCGCCCCAGTTCACCAGCGTTGCGTCGGTGAATCTCGCAGAGCGCCTTTGCCAGCTCTCGGGCCTGGCCAGCGTCTTCTATTCCACCGGCGGTTCGGAAGCCGTGGAAGGTGCGCTCAAACTCGCTCGTGCCTACGGCCACAAGAACTTCGGAGCGCACAAGACGCGCATCGTCTCGCTCAACCGCTCGTACCATGGCCGCACATACGGCTCGCTCTCGGTCACAGGGCAGGCCAAGTATCGCGACGACTTCGATCCCGGCCTTCCCGGTGTCGACTTTGTCGATCGTGAAGATTTTGCTCAACTGGAAGCCGCGGTCACGGGAGATACCTGCTGCATTCTGCTCGAACCCATCCTCGGTGAAGGCGGCGTGTACGAACTTTCGCCCGCGTACCTGGCGCACGCACGCGCTCTTGCCGACCGTCACTCGGCACTCTTGATCTTCGACGAGATCCAGTGCGGACTTGGCCGTACCGGAGAGTGGTTCGCCTACCTCGCCTCGGGTGTTCTGCCGGATGCTCTCATCCTCGGCAAGCCGCTCGGCGGCGGTCTCCCGCTCTCAGCGCTCGTTGTGCACGAAGATCTTGTGCACACGCTGGGCGTTGCAAAGCACGGCAGCACCCTTGGCGGAAGCCCAATGGCCTGCCGTTTGGGCCTGGAGTATCTCTCCGTCGTGGAAGACGATGGTCTCCTCGCCAAGGTGGCGGATACCGGATCCTATCTTCGTGAGAAGCTCGTCGAAATTGCGAACAACTCTGAGATTGTCGTGGAAGCGCGTGGACGCGGCTTGATCCAAGGCATCGAACTTACAATTCCGGGTCGTCCGATTGTGGAGGCCGCGCTCACAAAGGGGCTCATGCTGAATGTTGTGCAGGGAAATGTGATCCGCTTCCTGCCGCCCTTCCTCCTCACGCGGGAGCAGGTCGATACGACGGTGAACATCCTGACCAGCCTTCTCAAGGATGCCGCTAAGCAGATCGCGAACCCGGCCGCAGCGACCCTTTCTGCCTAACGCAAGAGTGAATGCAAGGGACGAGCTTAAGCTCGTCCCTTCTGCTATCTAATGGGGAAAGTCGACCCTACCCAGCTTTCGATGGCCGCTCGCATTTCGTTCAGCTTCGGCTGTGGAGACGTAGGGGTTCCGGCGAAAAAGTGCTCTGCACCTTCGATCCAGATTGAGGTGATCGGCGGAGGTGCGTCCGCGAACGTCCGCTCCATCACCCCGCGTGGAGCAAACGGGTCTTCGGCACCGGTTACAAAGAGCTTCGGTTGCGTACAGTGCTGCAGAAACTCGTAGGTGTAGTTGCGTCCACCCGCTTCTACCGGTGTGCCTAGGCCGATGAGTCCCTTCACGCGGGGATCGCCGCAGCCAGCGCGCAAAGCCATGTTGGCTCCAAAAGAAAATCCAGCCACAAGCAGAGGCAGACCATACTTTGCCGATGCCCAGTCCATTGCGGCGCGGACGTCTTCCACCTCCCCGGTGCCCTTGGAGTACTCCCCTTCGCTTTTCCCCACGGAGCGGAAGTTGAACCGCAAGACGGGGAAGCCAAAGCTGTTCAAGGCCTTCGCCGCGTGAAAGACAACCTTGGTATGCATGGTTCCGCCGCTGGGCGGATGTGGATGACAGACTACAGCGGCAAACCGGGCGTCCGGTGAGCCGGTGTTCAGCAAGGCCTCAAGCCGTCCTGCAGGTCCCAGAAGATCTTCTACTGCTTCAATCGCCATACCTCCAGTGTACTTTTCCTGAATCCGCAGGCCCTCGGTTATCCTTGAACTCTCATGCCCATCAACCCACTTGAACTTACGCGGCAGTTAGTTGAAATCGAATCCACCACCTATCACGAAGCCCCCGCTGGGCATTTTCTCTACGAATACCTCGGCGGTCTTGGCTACGCTGTAGAAAAGATGAAGGTGGAACAGCCCGATCCCGCACGCACTCCTGGCGGCGGCACCGGTGAGCGATTTAATGTCTACGCCTCGATGCCCGGCGTGACGCCGGATGTCGTTTTCTCCACGCATATGGATACCGTTCCGCCCTATGTAGGCTTCCGCGAAGACGAGGAGTTCCTCTACGGGCGCGGCACCTGCGATGCCAAGGGAATTATCGCCGCACAGGTTGCGGCGGCAGAGCGACTGATTGCGAGTGGTGTGAAGGTCGGCCTACTCTTTGTTGTGGGCGAAGAGCGGGACTCCGCGGGCGCAAAAGTTGCCAACCAGTTTTCCAAGGGTTCTAAGTTCCTGATTAATGGTGAACCGACAGACAATCGCCTGGCTATCGCATCCAAGGGAGCGCTCCGCGTTGAGATCCGCGCGAAGGGAAAGATGTGGCACTCTGCCTACCCGGAGCTTGGCGAATCCGCGATCGACAAGCTCATCGAGGCTCTGCATGACGTGCTGGCTATGCCGCTTCCCATCGAACCAGAGATCGGACCCTCTACGGTGAACATCGGCATCATCTCCGGTGGCCGGGCACCGAACGTGATCTCGGACGCGGCGGAAGCGCATCTTCTCGTGAGGCTTGTTGGACCTGCGCAGGAGGTCAAAGACGCGATTGAAAAGGTCGTGGGCGATCGTGCCGACGTGGAATATTCGCTTGAGCTTCCCATGGTTCGCATGCGCAAGGTCGAGGGCCTGGAGACGATGGTCGCCAAGTTCACCACAGACATTCCCTCGCTTACAGCCTGGGGAGAGCCGTTCCTTCTTGGCCCGGGTTCGATCCACGTAGCCCACACACCCTTTGAGAAGATCGCAAAGAAAGAACTCCTTGAGGCAGTCGACCTTTACTGCAACTTGGCTGGCAACTTAGCAGGGTAGTAACACCATCGTGCCCCATTCTTTCGGCTTTCGCGAAAGAATGGGCTCGCGC
>JAHFTZ010000425.1 GCA_023265355.1 Terriglobus sp. | reverse complement strand
CTACGCGAGCCACACCCACCTGCGCGCTCGGCACACCGGTCTCCTGCATCACTCGACGAATCTCGCTCTCCACCTTCGCCCGCGTAGCGGCATCCAGATCCTGCGCCCGCACCGCGGCGGTCGAGACCACCAGAAGAACCACCGCACCCCAACGAACAACCCGACGAACGACGTTCATTAATACTCTCCTAAGGTCTTGCGCAGATGCCCTTTGTTCGCCGCCAGCTTTCCCTCGGCTTCTTCACGCGATAGCCCAAGCTTCTCCATCACAATGGCCACCTTCACCGTTCCGGCAGCTTGCAGAAGCTCCGTCGCCCGCGCTCGCGAGCAGCCCGTCGCGTCCACGATGATCCGCTCTGCCCGGTCCACCAGCTTTTCATTCGTCGTCTGCACATTCACCATCAGGTTGCCGTAGACATAACCCGTCCGCACCATCACACCGGTCGAAAGCATATTGAGCGCTAGCTTGGTCGCCGTCCCCGCCTTCATTCGCGTGGAGCCGGTAATGACCTCAGGCCCCGAAGCGGGCGTAATCGCGATCTCCGCCGCCTGCGCCACCAGCGACCCCGGAACGCACGACAAACCGATCACCAGGGCTCCCTTCTGCTTGGCAAACTCCATCGCTCCAAGCACATAAGGCGTCCGTCCGCTGGCCGCGATGCCCACCAGCGTGTCCACGCAGACGCCATCGACGACCTTGCCAAAACCGACAGCTGCCAGCTCAGAGACACCCAGTTCGCGCGAGTCTTCCGCGCCCTCCACCGCCGTCCGCAGCGCGATATCGCCACCCGCCATGATGCCCACGACAAGCTCACGCGGTACGGAAAACGTCGGCGGACACTCCGAGGCATCCAGCACCCCGAGCCGCCCGCTGGTCCCCGCGCCGGTATAAAAGAGGCGTCCGCCGCGCTCAAACCGTTCAGAAACCGCGTCCACGGCGCGTGCGATGTTCGGTATCTCCGCCGCCACAGCACCGGCGATCTTCGCGTCTTCGTCGTTGAAGACCCGCAGCATCTCCTCTGTGCTCAAGGTATCGATCTTGGTGGAGGCGGGATTGCGCGCCTCCGTCAGCAGCGCGCCCAGGTTGGAATTCGGATTTTCGCTCATAAGATCTCCATCATCCGCGATGCACGGTCGCCTACGCAACGCCACCCCTTTCAAAACATTGCGTTAAGATAGAAAGACGCGAACATTTCATGCCGAGCGCATCGGAACGCCTCGCCACGCGAAGATTTTCAAAAGGACAAACCCAAATCATGGCTCTTGAAACAAAGCTTGCTGAAGATATCCGCTCCGCCGCGAAACAGGCTGGACTTGAAGTCACCTCCGCCGATGCAGCCTCCGGATTCAACGGCATTCCAACCGCGAAGTTTACTCTTGCGCTCGCTGGTGACCCCGCCAAGACCGAGACCCTCGAACTCAGCGAAGACTTCGACGCCACCGATGCCAAGTTCGCAGCGGAGCTCTCCAGGTATCTCCGCGAAAACGCCAAGCGCCTTCGCAACCCGCGCCCGGACTGCTACGTCACCCTGGGTGGTCTCCCTATCAGCTTCCGCTCCTGGCAGTGGCCCTTCCATCTCTCCACCTCCGGTGCGGACACCTACATCGTCCACGGCGACGCCTTCCTCGAAGACGGCCACACTGCCGCCGATGCGCAGCTTCGCGCCAAGGTCTCCGCGTCCATGACCGTCACCTTCGCGGACATCGTTCCCGCCGCTGAGCAGCCCTTCGCAGAAGCCTTCATCTACAACGCCGTCCGCAAGATCATGGATCAGGGCCAGATAGAACTCGTGAAGAGCGGCAACCGCCAGCCCGTTCCCGTGACCACACGCTACTACTCCAGCAAGCAGGGCAAGTTCGTCTTCAACGACACTACGCACGACCAGCGCCAGGACTACCTCGCCGCCAAGGTCTTCTGGCTCTCCGGCGTTCTGGGCGGCGGACGTCCCGTATGGCTGCTTGATCCCCGCGATGCGCAGTACCTCAATACCACGGTGGAAGAGCTGAAAAACAACATGGATGCCATCGCCAAGGACGGCCTCATCCATCTGCAGCAGGACACCGAGTTCGCCGTCGCGACTGAGGCGCTCATGGGCCTGCGCCTCACGTATGAAGAGGAACTCGCAGAAGCCCTGGCTTTCACCAAGCCCACCTTCAACGAAGATATGCGCGGCGGCCACACCAACATGTAGTTTGATCGTGAGATTTAGAATGGGGGCCTGTGCGATCTTCTCGCACAGGCCTTTTTTCTTGAAAGCAGGGGTGTGTGCGCATGCGACGTAGCTTCGCCGTTCTCAGTCTGCTGGTGCTTGCCGCCAGCACCTATGCCAAAGCACAAACCACCGCTACCACCGTCCCTGCGAAAGATGCTCCCGTCTCCGGCCTCACGCGCCAGGATGCCGACAGCCTCGCATTCACCGTCCCCGGCAAGGTCATCGGTCACGGCACGGACACAAGCCCGCTCGTCCTCCTCCACGACTTCACCTTCGACGGCAACCCCGTCGCTACCGGCAAGCTCCATCTCCGCGAACTCTCGCCCGGTGTGCTGGAGATCACCAGCGTCGCCTACACCATCGGCGAGTGGGAGTTCCGCGTACACGACAGCGCCAACTACTACGGCCTGGGCGAGCACTTCAACACGCTGAACCACGCGCACACTATCGTCAAAGGTGCGTCGCAGGACAACGGCTACGCCAAGGGTTCCAGCTCCTACAAACCCATCCCCTTCTTCATGAGCACGACCGGCTACGGCCTCTGGGTCGATACCACGGCGGAGTCCACCTTCGACCTCAACGCCACGGACAACGCCAACCTCATCATCATGGCGCCCTCGGCGAAGTTGCGGATCGTACTCTTCACCGGCCCGCAGTTTCCCGTCATCCTGAATC
>JAHFTZ010000424.1 GCA_023265355.1 Terriglobus sp. | reverse complement strand
ACCATCTCCCGCAAAGCCCTGACGTCCATCCCCCGCCACCGTGGTCCATGTTCCGCTCGTGGAGAACCGCCGAATCACGTGGCCGCGTGCATCGGCGACGTACAGAATACCCGCGGAATCATAGGCCATACCCGCAGGCTTCAAGACATCCGAAGACGCAACTGACGCGAGCGTCGCGCCCGGCGTAATCACCAGGTCGGGTGCCTGCGCCATCGCACTCCCGCACACCAAGGCGCACAGCGAGGCGATCAACGTACTTGTAAAACGGCCTGCAAAGCTCATCGTCAACGGCCAGAAACAAATTCGAAGTTTAGTCTAAATGCCTTACACTCTCATTACCTTGACGGCAGCGTGACTTCTTCGCCATAGAGCGTCAATAGGGGATGCTGCAGAACCATTCGGTACTCGTAAACCTCACCCGGTTCCAACTTTGACAGCACGGTACGGTATGTCCCCGGAGCCTTTGCGTCCTGCGACGAGATGCCCAGCCATCCATGCAAGCGGGACTTCGTGTCCTCACCTGTAATGATGCGGTACTGGAACGCAACCTTCGCTCCCGGTGCAGAGGCCTCGCCCGACCAGCTTCCGCTCAACGCGAACGCCCCATCTGCTTTTGCGATCGCCGGAAGTGTATGCACGACTGGAGGCACGAACGCCTCTTCTACATCCGTCAGCTTGATGACCGAGGGATACGGCCAGACATCGCTGTCCTGCAGCCGCTGTGCACGCACTGCATGCACATGCAGACCGTCCTCTTTCTGCTCAAATGTCGTCTGCGGGTGTGCCTTTGGAGCGTACTCTACCACCTGATCGTTCTGTCCGAGGAAGCTCGCCTTTGTCGTCGAAGTAGCACGCACAGTCTTCAGGACAAAGTCACGCGCACGTCCACGTCGCCAGGTCTCTGGCGTGTCCACGATGACGTAGAGAGCTTTTTTATCTTTGCTCCGCGTGAACCAGTAATCTCCCTCGTTCGTCACCACCCAGGGACGGGTTCCGTAGATCGCCTCTCCGTTGATGAACATCCAGAGGCCAAGCGTTCGCAGGCGATCTTCCTGCTCTACCGGCAAAGAGCCATCCGGCTTTGGACTCACGTTCAAGAGCAGGTTCCCGCCACGCGAGCGCGTGTGAATGAGGATCTCCAGCAGATCGTGATCACTCTTGTAGACATCACTCGTAGGCTGATATCCCCAGGACGTGCCAATTGTCATGTTCGCTTCCCACGCGCCCTTTAGAGGAGCACCGGGAACGTTTTGCTCGGGTGTCTCAATCGCTCCACGCGTCACCACAGCGTCGGGCTGCTCTTTCCAAACGATGTCCCGAAGACCTTTCGCTTCGCCGTCGAAGAACGCCATCGAGATCGTTCCATACTTCGTCATGAGCTCGGTCATCTGCTTCTGGTCGCGGGACAGCAGGCCGGGATTCACGCCCGGTTGCACCTCTGGCACAAGCCTCTGGATCTGCTTGCCGTTTTCGTGCAGCCAGAGAAAATCATCGGGCGAAAAATATACTCCCGTTGCAATTCCCTGCTTGCGAAACGACGTGAAGAGCTCCTGAGTGATGTCCTTTCCATATGGCGTCTTCATGATGTTGAAGTCGGTCGACTTCGTATCCCACATGCAGAAGCCATTGTGGTGCTTGGTAGTGAAGACCATGTAACGGATACCGGCTACCTTCGCCAGACGCGCCATCGCATCCGGGTCGAAGCGGGTTGGATCGAAGGTCTTCGGTAGCTCATGGTAGAAGCGGTCAACATAGTCGTCCGACGCACCCGCCAGCGAGTGGCTGATGATCACGCCCAACTGGCTGTCGATGCTCCAGTGAACGAACATCCCCAGACCCTGGTCGCGGAACCACTCCAATCGCTCCGACTTGTTCTGGTCCGCGCTTTGCGCAAACGCTCCTAGGCAACAAAACAAAGACAACATAACAGCCAGATACCGCTTCGTCATTCCTGCTCCCAAACTACGCAAGTGCTCTGTCGAGATGCACGTACCCACCGTCCACCAGAATGTTCTGCCCCGTCGTATGCCCCGACTGTTTATTCGACATCAGGAAGACTGCCATCGCGGCAATTTCAGCGGGAGTCGTCATGCGGTGGCCGAGCGGAATCCGCGACTCGATCTCGCGCACCTTGGTCTGCCCATCGCCCAGCGTCTTCACCCAGTTCTCATACTGCGGCGTCATCACCTCCGCAGGCACAACAGAGTTCACACGAATGCCGTCCTGCAGCAGCTCCGCAGCCCACTCTCGCGTGAGCGCTAGAAGCGCACCCTTCGCCGCTGCGTAAGCTGATGTGCCACCCTGTCCTGTCATCGCAACCTTCGACGCGATGTTCAGGATGTTTCCCTTGGAGATCCGCAACGCGGGCAAAGCGGCCTGTGCCAGAGCGTAGCTATGTAGAAGGTTGTAGCGCAGACTCTCCATGAATCTTTCGGCATCGCCGTTCGCTAACCCAATCCCGTCGTTCGTTCCTGCGTTATTCACGAGGACATCTATCCCGCCTTCGATGGCTACAACACTCTCCACCGCCGCGCGACACTGGCTTGGATCCGCCAGTTCTACCTCGATCAGTCGAAAATTGGCCCCGGAGGAGTTCATCTCAGAAGCCACCTCTTCAGCCCGAGAGGTCATGCGGGTCAACACCACAAGGGAAGCGCCCTCCGCCAGCGAGGCGCGTGTAATCGCCTCGCCGATTCCCGAAGCGCCACCCGTGACCACGATCACTTTGTTCTTCAACCCCAGATCCACGGCGTACCTTTCAAGAACAATGGGCACCCGAAGCGGGTGCCCATTGTTCTACTTATTTCTGCTTAGAACTGTCCCCAGAGCAGCTGGTTATAGACGTCGTGGTGAAACTGCACCTCACTCGGCTTCACAATCGTTCCGAGCAGAC
>JAHFTZ010000035.1 GCA_023265355.1 Terriglobus sp. | reverse complement strand
GTTCCTTTCACCTCGCCCGAAGAATGGCTGCTCGGGGAAAGAGATGTGCAGGCCATTGAGCTAGGTGCAGCTTTATTTCCATTCTCCCCAATATCCGTCGCCTGATCATTTGTAGCTACCGCTGGAACCATGCGAAATACTCCAGTGAGGTCCACAGGTTTCGTGAGCGGCGCATCTGCAGGTAAGAGCGCGCGATCCCGGAGAGTAGGTTCGGTCTGCTCGATTCTCGGCTGATCGGCTGCATGCGCGGCAAGCAAATTCTCATCACGCAGAAGAGTTGCAATCTCATCTTGATTCCGTTCGTTCTGCCCAGGCGTTCCCGAAAGAGGAGCCAATACGCCTGTTGCTCCTTCAGGTGTCACGGATCGCCTGCTGGTTGGATCTTCCGGCAAGGAAATATCATCATCGCTTCGGAATTTCATAGTGGCTCACTTACCTTTCTGACGCCAAGCCTGTTTTCTTTGCAAGAGCCCAGCAAATCGGGAATGGGCAAAGAGAGCGAAACTTGCTGTGGGAATAAAACCTGTTCGAGCCGTGTTATTCCCATTGTCGTCATGAAATCGAACGGCACGCGCCATAAAGGGATTTCTCACCGATCTTGTTGATTGAAGAAAGCGAAGAAATGCCCGGTGTGAGCTCAGTTAGGTCGTTATGAAATTTCTTTCGCGTCTGGTGTGGTCGGAGGGTATGTACCTTGCACCGCATCATTTCCAGACACAGAGCAGGTATTACGAAGACTCCATCGCTTTCCTTGCGAATAGTCTTTGGCGCGATCCGTGGGGTCTGCTCCACCTTGAACTCGATCAGAAAGCGATCGGAAACGGGATCGCGTCCGTTCTTTTTGCCACGGGCGTTTTTTCAGATGGCCTTGCCTTCGATATGCCTGCATCTGATTCCGCTCCTCCGCTACGCAACATTGCCAAGTTGTTTCCCAGCTCTTCGACGGAGCTTTTGCTGTTTCTTGCTGTTCCCGCACGCAAAAACGATGGATACGATACTCAGCAGACGGACGCTTCAGCCGAAGCGCGGTATTTGAGCAAAACGCATGTGCTGCGAGACGAGACGAATGGCATTGATGAGCGTGAAGTCGCACTGGCCCACAAGAACATCTCCATCGTGACAGCCAGCGAAATCACGCCACAGCTTCTGGTCCTGCCACTGGCTCGGATTCTTCGCGATACCCGCGGCACCCTGCGGTACGACGAAGAGTTTATTCCCGCCTGCCTGCGCATTAGTGCAAGTGAAACGCTTATGCTCCTGCTGCAAAGACTTCTTCAAACGATCGGGGACAAGAGCGAAATCATCCTGCGGGGCTCGCAGCGGGCTCAGAGATTCGAGCCGGGAGTGTCGGCGCTCGACATCGCGAACTACTGGTTCCTTCATTCACTGCACAGCGCTCTACCTCCCCTGCGTCATCTCATCCACACGCGCCATGCACATCCAGCAGATTGTTTTTTGGAACTTTCCAGGCTGGCTGGCGCGCTCTCCACCTTCGCAGTTGATTCCGACCCACGCTTGCTGCCGGAATATGACCATCGCGATCCTGGTGCTGGCTTCCAGGCCCTGAATACTTACATTCGCCATCACCTGGAGATCGTCGTCCCTACGAATACTATCCTGCTGGACTTCACTCCCGCAGGCCCTTATTTCTATCAGGCCCCGGTGGCGGATGAGCGCTGCCTGAGGCGCGCTCGATGGATACTCGGAGTTCGCTCTTCCATCGCCGAATCGGAGCAGTTGCGGCTCGTTCCACTCCTCACGAAAGTCTGTTCCGCTCGCTTCGTACCGGAATTAGTCAAGCGCGCTCTGCCCGGCATGGCACTCACCCATCTTTCGGTACCACCCACATCGATCCGTGCGGAGCCAGATATGCACTATTACTCCATCGATACCTCCGGAGCATGCTGGGAGCATATCCTGCAGACCCGCAATGTTGGCGTGTACTTGTCAAAGGAATTGGGAGAGACCGAGTTCACCCTTACAACCATTGTTGAGTCTTCGCTATGAATCCGGTGCGTGTGGCGAGCCTGGCTTCCTCGCTTCAAGAGGTCTTCACCGCGATCGTACGCGTTCGCTTCAGACTGCAACGGGCAGATAACGCCTCGGTCTTCCGCAGCGAGATTCGGCAGTTGTTGCAACATGCCATGCAGCAGGCTCGTAGCCTTGGCTACACGAACGAAGGCATACAGACATCCGTATTCGCCACTGTGGCATTTCTGGACGAAAGCGTGCTTAACGTACAGGATCCAGTCTTCGCCGATTGGGCGGGACGTCCACTCCAGGAAGAACTCTTCGGTGGCCATCTCGCTGGCGAGACTTTCTTTCGAAATATGCGGTCGTGTCTGGCGCAACAGGATTCAAGTGAGGTGGCAGACGTTCTCGAGGTCCATTGCCTCTGCCTCCTGCTTGGCTATCGGGGACGTTATGCACTGGGAGACAGTGGAGAACTGCACGCTCTTGTAAGACAAGCTCGGGAGCGCATTCAGCGTATCCGCGGCAACGCACATCTTGGCCTTCACCAAACCGTCGATACGCCACCTCCAGCCGTCCGCGCAGCGGATACCTGGACGCGGCGTCTGCTGTGGACCGTATGTTTTCTCTCTGTTCTCGTCGCCGTTCTTTTTGTCTGCTATGAGACGGAACTCGGTTCGGGTCTCCGGATACTACAACGCAGCATCCTCACGGCCGCTGCAGATCTAGTCAGCCTGGAGAGGATTTAGTGATTTACTTTGTTGCTTCTCTCTTCGTCGCTGTCTCCGCGATCCTCGCCTGGCTTTCCGGTCCTCTGCTCCATCTCCACGGTGCCGGACTGCTTGTCGTCCGCTTAGTCCTTCTGATTGTTGGCGTGGCAGCGGCAGGCGCGGTATTGTTTTTTCAGCGGGACTCGAAGCACCTTCCAACGCGCGATTCAAACCCGCACGACACTTCGGAGCTCAACACGCTGGTGCGCAACGCGCAACGTCATCTCAACTCTTCACAGCGAGCCGGCAGTCGATCGCTCGCTTCTACGCCTCTGCTTTATCTGCTTGGTGGGCCTAACTCTGCGAAAACAACAACCGTTCTGAGATCCGGTCTCGATCCTGAGTTGCTGGCAGGGGAGGTATACCGGGACCAAACGGTGGCCGCTACCTCGCGCGCAAATGTCTGGTACACCGGCGAAAATGTGATCGTAGAAGCTGGTGAGGCCGTCCGCAACAGTTCCCAACTGTGGAACCAGATGTTGCGTCTGACACGACCCAAGATGTATCAGACCGCTCTCGGGAAGAAACCGCCATTCCGTGCAGCAATCGTCTGCACGAGTTGCGAATCCTTCTTTGGCCCGGACGCCGCGACATCCTTGATGGCACTCGCGCGGGAGACGAATGGCATGCTCCGGGCCCTTGCGCGCCAGCTCGGGACCAATCTCCCTGTTTACGTGGTGCTGACCAAACTCGACCGGATCCCAGGCTTCGGCGAATTTGTGCGTCATCTGTCCACGGAGGAGATCTCCGCGCCTTTGGGTGTTTCGCTCCCACGCCATCCTTCGTCGGGCCGACTTTATGCAGAGGAGGTAACCAGTTCCATATCGTCGTCTCTCGATCAGCTCTTCTTTTCACTCGGCGAGTTTCGTTTAGAACTTCTCGCTCGCGAGGACGGTCGAAACACGGCAGCACCTGTCTACGAGTTTCCCAGGGAGATGGCTAAGCTCCGCAACAACCTCGTCTCTTATCTTGTCGAACTTACTCGGCCCAGTCATCTCAGCGCGAACCCTCACTTGCATGGCTTCTACTTCACGGGAGTACGTGCACACCTCTCGGAACAGGCTGTCAGCGTCCCTGCGACCGAGCGCCGTCAAGCACAGACAGATGCCGAAGCAACCGGTGTCTTTTCCCTCAAAAATCTGGCAGCCAACAGCCCGCGCCCCGTAGCCCAGGTCGTGACCCAAAAGACCGCGCAATGGTGCTTCCTGCCTCACCTCTTTAGCAATGTATTTGCCGACCGTAAGGAACTCGCCGAGGATCAAACCAGCAAGCGCGTCTATATCCTCCGCCGTCTTTTTTTTGCCACCGTATCTGCTCTTCTTCTGATCTGGTGCACCGGCCTAACTGTCTCTTACCGCAACAACGCACGCCTCCAACAGGAAATCCAGGCGGCTGAAGCGGCGCTTCCCGCTGGTAGTCCACTAGAAACACTGGCATCTACTTCGCAATTAGCAAACCTTGATCGCCTTCGTTCCGTGATCGAGGAACTGAAAGGATATGAGCAAAATGGAGCGCCGCTCTCGCTTAGGTGGGGGCTATTCCATGGCGATTCGCTGATCTCCCCCGCGCGGAGGCTCTACTTCGATCGGTTTCAGCAGCTGCTTCTGGCGAGTACGCAGAAACATCTTGTCGCGAATCTTGGCGCCTTGCCTGCAAACGCACCCGCCGATTCGGATTACTTTGCTGCATATAATTCCCTTCGCGCTTACCTCATCACAACGTCCAATCCCGAGAAGAGTACAGCGGACTTCCTGCCGCCCGTCCTTCTTCGCTTCTGGCTCAATGGGCGACCTCAGGAATCAGCTCTACAAAGCGAACTTGCCGAGCGTCAGTTTGCTTTCTACGCTGAAGAGATCCGACACACAGAGCCGTTCCACATAGCTCCATCCATGCCCGCTGTCACCGAAGCTCGCTCGTATCTCGACAGTTTTGGTGGATTCGATCGCATTTATCAGAACATGATCGCGGCTGCGAATCAGGCCACAGCAGCTGTGGACTTCAACCGGCTCTACCCTGGATCGGTCGCAACGGTAGTCGAGCCACACGTCGTGCCTGGTGCTTTTACGCGCGACGGCTTCACCTACTTACAGAAAGCATTGCAGCATCCAGACCACTTCCTCAGAGGAGAAGATTGGGTTCTAGGTAGCCAGACTGCGCCTTCCGTGCAACTCGCTCAACTCACACAGAAGCTTATGGATCGGTACACCGCCGACTTCACAGCCCAATGGCACACTTTCTTACGCTCCGCTGTGATTGTGCGTTATCGCAGTCTGCAGGACGCGCAACAAAAATTACAGAGTTTGTCTTCCCCCAATTCGGCGCTCCTCGCGCTTATCTTCACCGCATCGCACCATACGGCCGCAGCCAGCCCGGCGATTGCACACCAGTTTCAGCCAGTGCAGGCTTTGGTTCCTCCGGATAGTGCTAACCGGTTTATCGCTGGCAGCAACAGCAGCTACATCAACGGACTCATAAGTCTCCAGGGCGCTATCTCTCAGTTTAATCAGGACACGACTGCGGCGAATAATCCTGCAGCAACTCAGCCGGTCATCAGCGCGGCAGTTGCCGCTCACGGCGCCGTGGGTCAGACATCGCAATCGTTCAATATCGATCCGCAGGGACACGTTGAGCAAATCGTCATCAGTCTGCTCCAGGCGCCGATCACCTCTGTCGAGGACACCGTCCGTGGAGAACGTCCGCAACAGACAAACCTTGCTGGCGTCGGATTTTGCAGCAGCGTGTCAGCCTTGACCGCCAAGTACCCCTTCTCCCGTGGAGCCACGCTTGAGGCTACAGCCGCCGAAATTACCTCGATCTTCAAACCAGGTTCGGGCGCACTCTGGACTTTCTACGATGCATCGCTTAAATCACTGATCGTCCAACAAGGCAGTACCTGGGTTGCCGCACCCAATGCGCCTATCAAACCCACCGCAGCGTTTCTACAGTTCTTCAATCGGATGGCCGCACTTTCAACTCAGTTCTTCCCTGCCGGAGCCACTGTGCCAACGGTGACGTTCAACGCACACATCCTGCGCTCGAAGGAGATTCGGAGTGTGACCTTCACCGTCGATGCTCAGAGCCTTACTGGCGCCGATGTCTCACGCACTTTCACGTGGTCGGCGCCGATGTCTCAGAATGCAGAATTGATTGCGAGCTATGGAAGCGGAAGCCTTCCTCTGCAGTTCAGCGGAACGTGGGCGCTCTTCCACCTCGCGGATCGCGGCAAACTCGAACAGAGCGGCGATCCGGCACGGCTTGCATATCCTCTCGAAATATCAAACACGCCCATCGTCATTCACGGGACACCACTGACCGAGCGAATCGAGTTTTCCGGTCCGGGGGCGAGCCTTCTGGTTCCGGGGGCGCTAAACGGCCTGCAATGCACAACGCGGATTGCGCATTGAAACGATCCTTGACTAGCAAAAGGGGTAAGCTTAGGGCACTGCTAGAGGATGCGGAACAGGAGACAGGTAACGTTGTCCTCTGCTCCGCCTTCTAAGGCAAGATCCACCAGTCCGCGGCAAGCCTCCGCGAGGCTCGTCGTTCCGCTCAGACGCTGTGCGATGACCTGCGCCTCGGCATAGCGTGTCAGCCCGTCACTGGCAAGAAGCACAATGTCACCGACCTTAACTTCCGCCAGGAACATATCGGGTTGAACTTTTTTCTCTATCCCGACAGCGCGCGTGATCCACTGCCGTAGCGAGGCAAGAGGCACCTGTGTTTGCTCCGTCGCACCACGGGCGATCTGTTCCGCCACGTACGAGTGGTCGCGCGTTACCTGAACGCAGCCCCCTTCCCTAAGGAAATATGCTCGGCTGTCTCCAACATTGCCGATGACAATATGATTACCCTGGACACAAGCTGCAACAAGAGTGGTACCCATTCCACGTAAGTGATGGTTTTCGCGAGATGTCTGCCATACATCCTGGTTCGCTCTAAGAATCGCTTCGCGCACATGCTCTTCTAGGGAGGATTCATTGGAACGCAGTTCTTCGTAGTGCAGCATGAGTTGATCGACTGCTGTCCTGCTCGCGACTTCTCCAGCGGCCATGCCGCCCATTCCATCGCAAACCACGAATAGACCAAGCTCGAGATCGTACCCGAAGCTGTCTTCATTGACCGAGCGTGTGCGACCGACATCTGAGAGGGCGGCGACCTCAACAGCAACACCCAATCCTTGTACGGCCGCGTCGCGATGAGAATAGATTTTCTCTGCCTTGGCGATCTCGTTCGTGCTCACTGCGGCCGCTCCATGCTCTTCCACTCGGCGAAGATTCGCGGAGAGATGAGTCTTTCGATGGGCTTATACTTCTCCAAACCTGCAAGTCTGAAGTGCTCGCGCGCGTCTTGCTGCCAGCTTGAGACATGCGTATCCTTCGGATCTGCAAGAAGCGCCTGCGACCATAAGCAGGCTGCCAGATAGAAATGTGCCGCGCCTTTATATGTCCCGCCACCCGCATTGAGATACTCCACGAGGTCATGATTGGCTTCTGAAAACTCTGAGGCGTAAAAGGCTTGTATTCCCTTCTCCAATTGAACCTCGAGCAGATCCTCTGCATGCGCTCCGCTTGCCAAAGGACTATTTACGTCTTTGGAACCGTCTTTCTTACGGAGGAGGTTCTTGCTTGAGTTAGCGGACTGCCGTATCTGAGCCAGTACTCTCTGTTTTCCTTGAGTTGCTTCGGCCTGGCTACTATCCAGAGAAAGCACCGCATCGTAATCAGTAAGAGCGCTCTTCCAGTTACCCTGTTTCTCATCCTGCTGTGCTTTCGCGAGTGCATTTTTCAAAGCGAGCGGATCCGCCTTTGCCGCCTGTGCCTTCTCCGCATCGAGCTTCTGCTGCGCCAGGGAGGCAGCGATCCTTTGCACACCTTCCGTCGGATTCCCCGGCCCATTTGCCTTTATGCTGAGTGCAAATTTGTACTTATTCTGTGCCTCCTTCAAATCCCCATGACGTTCAAGCGCTTCCGCCTCCGCGAGCGTGGCCTGATAGATCTTGATATTGTTCAGAATTTGTATGGCAGCTGGCTTCAAATTCACTGCAGTGACTTTGCTTGCGGCTGCCGCTGCTACATCGAACGAGCCATGTTCGTACGCAGCCTGAGCCGTCCGCAGCAGGGGCATCCCCGTCGGATCGGCATTCCCCATTTGAAGTGCCTTTGCTCGCTCGATCAACCGCGCGGCTTCACCCATGTGCGGCCCATAAAGAATTTTTTTTAGATCACGGATCGAGCCTGCGTAATCCTTGTGATCGAACTCAAATTTGCCGTTCCCAAAATCGCCCTCGAACTCCTGCAGCCTTACGCTGGCATCCGAGCGAGCGCGTTCACAGTGCTTTTCGTACTTCTTCGCATCAATGGCCGCCGCCTGACAAAGATAGGTTGCAACCTGGTCGAGCTTTCCCTCAGCCTTCGCTTCTTTTGCGAGGCCGCGCAGCCGATCCGTCTGATCATCTGCGAGGAGCGGGAAGGTCAGAAAGATCACATAAATAGAAGCGAGCAACAAGCCACGGCGCCTAAGACCTAATTTCATGGCTGCTCTCCCGTCAACACTTCATGCATCTCTGGTGTGTCGAATACAGCCACGCAAGGATGCTCCCTTGGACCGGCCACGCAGTGGACTGTCTGCGTCTTTTCATCTCCGCCCTTCAAAGTCACGACGTACGAGCCGGCAGGAACGTCGTCCAATCGAAGCGGGGTCGTGAGCTCCTTGCCCTTGAGATCGAGATTGTTCCCTGCGGCGTTCTGCACGGACATCACGACAGCCCATGGCGACGCATTCACGTCGAGGTAGGTTCGTGGCGTGCTCACCGGAGTGATTGAATTTGGAGACGGCCGGGCCACAGCTGAAGGAGTTGCGTGACGGGTATGCCAGAATCCGACAGCTGCGGATACAACCAGAGCAAGCCCCAAAAATCCCAGCGCTGTTCTCTTTGAGCCCGTCTTACCCGAAGTCGCTGCAGGTCCCTTCCTCTCCTGCGTCGCGTGCTTCGCGACGTGCTTCCCTTGCGCAGCCTTGGATTGTGCGTCCTTCCCTATCCGAGCTTCTGGCTGCTTCGCCCTTTGCCCAGCCCGGGCAGAAGCCAACAGTTCCTGGACCTCCTGCCGCTGGTCCCCCTCGGCCTTGGCGGACTCTAGTGTACGAATCGCTTCGTCATACTTTTCCGCCTGGATCGAAGCGCGTGCGTCGCTCAACCGTTTCTCACGCAGCCTCTCTCTGGCCAACTGTCGAAGATGTTCCTCCAGCTTGGCGCGAAACTGTATTAGGTTTTCTTCGTGGGGTGCCTGCTGCAGCGCCGCTTTGACAACGGCAAGTGCGCGGTCTGGATCATCAGTCAGTAACTGTTGCGCTTCCAGAGTCGCCGAGCGCACCAGCTGCGCCAACGCAGATTCACTCTTTTTCCTTTCAATCTCCGATTTCATACGCAGTAAGACCGGCTCGGATGGAAGCGTTTCCAGCGCCCGGCTTACCTGATCCTCGGCTCGCTCGAAGTCGGGAATTTCAAGGCAGTCTTGAATCTCACCTACGATCCGGTCCAGCAGAATGCGACGACGCTCTTCCTTTTGTCTCGTGGTTGCTGAAAGAAGCAGATCCTGCAATTCACCGTCTGTCGGGTCGATTTCAGCCGCTTCGCGTAAGCGAACGATGGCTTCGGTATACCTTCGCGCGCTGTACTCTTCACGCGCAGAACTCACCAACCGTTCAACCTCTCCCGCCCGCTGCCTTTGCTTGATCTCCCGCAATACGATGGAGCGAGCGTTTTTGAGGTCCGTGTTCTTCTCGTCAATCCGCAGAGCTTCCGAAAGAAACTCCTCGGCCTGGATCAGATCTCCCTTGCTCCGTGCATCATTTGCCTGCCCCCAGAGAGATCGAACGCGCTGTGCCTGATCCTTCAGCGTCCTCACTTGTTCGAGTCTCGCGGTGATGCCGAAGGATTTTTCCTGGTCAAGCCTGTCGGCCTGGGTAAAAAAGGTGATGGCGTCATCGAACTGACGTGCTGCCGTCGCTTCCTCCGCCTGCTCCATGACTTGCCGGATCTGTTCGCCACGCTGGAGAGAATTGAGCCTGTCCTGCACTTCTTGCAGGAGCAACTTAGCCTTCAAATCTCGCGGGCTAATGCGCTGGGCCTGCAGCACAACAGTTCGCGCGCTTGCAAACTCGCCCTGGCCGCACAGCCGACGTGCTGTATCCAGCAGATAGCCCACACGCTCTTGCTTGAAGCCTTCTCCCACAACCTGAAGATCCACCGCCATCTCTTCAGTCGTTGCATAGCGTAATTTCACATCCTTAGCCAGGGCCCGATCGAGGACCGCCGTCAGCGCCTCCGGCACATCGTTCACAACGGATCGCACTGGAACGTACGGCTCATGCATTACCCGGTACAAGGCAGAGACATCTTTGCCTCGAAAAGGTAGTTCGCCAGTGACCATCTCATAGAGCATTACGCCCAAAGACCAGATGTCCGCGCGACTGTCGCTCATCTCTCCTTTAAGCCTCTCCGGGGCGATATAGTGAAATGTACCAAGCAAGGCGTCCGGCTTGGTCAGGCGGCTCATCTGATCTGTGAGCCGCGCAATTCCAAAATCGACAATCTTAACCTGTCCGTCGCGCAGCACGATGACATTCGCAGGTTTCACATCTCGGTGGATCAAGCCAGACTGATGGGCGTATCCCAGTCCCGCACAGAGTTGCTCGGCGATCGAGAGTGTTTCCAGAAGAGGCATGCGACCGCGCTCTCGCAACACCCACTCCAGAGATTCACCTGGTAGAAACTCCATCGCGATAAAAGGACTTCCATCGTGTTCTCCGACTTCATAGACGGTGACGATGTTCGGATGACTCAACATTCCCGAGCGCGCTTCTACATAGAAGCGGTCACGCAACTCGGGAGTGACCTCTGTCAATGTCTTTATGGCAACATCTCTACCGATCAGCTTGTCCACTCCGCGGTAGACAACTCCCATGCCTCCACGACCAATCTCGCCGAGAATGCCGTAGCGCCCAATGAGCTTCAAATTCGAGGATTTAAGGT
>JAHFTZ010000423.1 GCA_023265355.1 Terriglobus sp. | reverse complement strand
GATCGGGGCAGGCGGTGAGGGGTGGATGCTCGGGCGCGACCGAAGTGGAGACGGCGGCGTCCGTGGCTACGGTCGAGGATTCGTAGAGAGCGAGGGCGCGAAGCTCCGGCTCGGCTGCCGCAAGGGCGGTCTCCAGACCGGTTGGGCCTCCGAGACGTTCCAGGTAAAGCTGTTCCATGAAGGTCGCCAGGCCTTCAGAGAGCCACGGCTCCGGTGAGTTGGACCAGGCGTGTGTGAGGGCGTGCACCATGGAGGGCGCAAGGCGTGCGGCGTCCGTGATGTGCAGTGGGAGGGCAAGGGTGCTTCCCTCTTCAAAAGGAGAGGCGTTGGGTGTGCTGAGATCGAGGAGGGTCAGTTCTTCGAGAGGCGAAGCGCCAAGCCACGCCGAGAGGAGCGGCTGCGCCAGCTTTGCGGCAGCGGTGTAGCTGGGGACCGTGTCCACCTGGTTGGTCACGACCTGAAGAAGATGCTCGGAGGTCTCTGTGGGCGAGGGGACGGCGATGAAGAGGCTGGGCGTTCGGAAACCGAGCCGGGCGAACTCCCATGTGGCGGTGGCGAGCGCCGTAGGAGCCGGATCGGCGGTATCTTCCTGGGGGCTGAGAGAGACCAGGGGCTGGCGCTCACCGCAGAAGAAGGCGGCGTCTGGCATGGTGCCGGAGAACTCCAGGGTAAGGCGCAGGCGGAAGGGTGCATTCTGATGGCGAAGGCGGCTTTGGCCGACGGCTGCGAAGAGGTTGTTGCCTTCTCCGAGAAAGACGGGAGGCTGTGCGACGGGGTACCAGAGCACGTTGCCCATGCCGCGAACGCCCTGGACGGCGGTCTCTGCCGGAAGGCCGAAGCCGTCCCAGTCGGAGGCGGCGGCCTGCGGTGCGGGTGCGCCGATCTGTTCCAGGCGCTCGGTGCTGGGAGTGAGTGCTCCTTCGTAAAAGAGATCGAGATCGATCGAAGCGCCGGCAGCCAAGGGGGTATTGAGAACGATCTCCGTCGCTGTGCCGGTATGGTCGGCTGCGGTGAAGAGAGGGTGTTGCTCGAAGTCGGCGGGCTTGTTCCCGGCGCGGGCGCTCTGCCATTTGAGGCTGCTGGAGATTTGCAACGGGATGTGCGTGAGGGCGCTGGTTGCGTCGTTCTTTAGGGTCAGTCGGGCGCGCGTGGTGGTGAATCCGGTAACCAGATTGAGATGCACGTCCAGGTTATAGGCCGTGATGGCGATGGCCTGACGATCGCTATCGGGGATCTTTTCCGCGGCTGCCTGCGAGTCTGCGGCAGGGACGCTGGAGGAGACGTCGTGGGCTTTGAGCTCTGGAGCAGCGGGCGGAGGTGTGGTGTCTTCTGGCGTGGTTTCCGGGGTGGCTTCGTCGTGACGCTGGAAGACGACGGTGCCCTTGGGCGGTTCTGGAGTTGGAGTGGCAGTCTGCTGCGCGGGTACGGCGAAGGAGAGAAGCGCGAGCATGGGGTACAGAATTTTCACGAACCGAGGCCTTTTTGGGGTTTCTTTTGTTTGACGGGTGGGGGCGCGGAGGGTCCTCGGCGCTGCCGCGCGACTTCATACATCACGACCGCTCCGGCTACCGAGACGTTCAGAGACGAGACGCCTCCGGCCATGGGGATGCGGAGGAGATAGTCGCAGGTCTTTTTAACCAGGTCGTGCAGACCCGCGCCTTCGCTGCCCAGAACGAGAACGCAGTCCGTGAGTGCGAAGTCAAAGTCGGTGTAGTCCGGGGTGCCGCGTTCGTCGAGGCCGATGACCCAGATGTTGTCCTTCTTCATCCGCTCCAGGGCGCGGACGAGGTTGGTGACCTTGGCGATACGGACATGTTCGGTGGCACCGGCGGAGGTTTTGGCGACGACGGCGGTGATGGGCGCGGACCGTCGTTCGGGGAGCAGGACGCCGTCCACACCCGCGCCATCCGCGGTCCGGAGGAGGGCACCGAGGTTGTGCGGATCTTCCACGCCGTCCAGGGCAAGGAAGAAGCGGCGCTGGCCGTCGGGCTTCTGCACGGCGAGAAGGTCTTCGACGGCGAGGGCGCGGCGTTCGCGCAGGAAGGCGATAACCCCTTGGTGCATCTCGGTTTTCGCCATGCGGTCGATCTGCACGCGGGGTTCGGAGGTGATGCGAATACCTGCGGAACGCGCGGATTCGACGAGGGCGTCGAGCCGGGCGTCCTTGCGTTCGCGGGAGATAGTGATGTGATCGAGGTCGCGCGGGCGGGAGCGGACGGCCTCCTGCACGGGGTGCAGGCCGTAGAGCAGTTCCATATCTCCTAGTTTACGCGTGACATTTCGATGAAAAATGAGTGCTTTCGCGACTTTCTGCGTTCTGGTAGCGTCTTCCTATGAAGGTGAAGTCAACTCAGACCATGACGGTCGAAGAGGCTCAGCGCGAAAATGCTGCGATTGCCTATGGTTTAAAACGGCAGGACCCTGAACTTCTGGACCTTTTGATTGAGCAATATCAGCATCGGTTGATGCGATATCTCCTGTTTCTGTCTGGACGCCGCGAAGTTGCGGAAGACCTTTTCCAGGAGACGTGGATGCGCGTTCTTTTACGCGGTGCGCAGTACAACGGCAAGGCCCGGTTCGATACCTGGCTGTTCACGATTGCGCGCAACCTGGTCATCGACCTCTCCCGCAAACGGACGATGGCGAGCCTGGACGCGATGCAGGACCCAGTTGGAGAGGATGAGCGCCCCTTTGAAGTGGTTTTGGATGCGCCTTCTCCTTTTCAGCAGTTCCAGTCCCGTGAGGATGCTGCTCTGGTCGCCGAAGTTTTACTGAAGATTGAACCGAACTATCGCGAGGTTTTGACACTTCGCTTTCACGAAGAGATGTCGCTGGAAGAGATCGCAACGGTGACGCGCGCACCCCTTTCTACCGTCAAGTCGCGCCTCTACCGGGGGCTGGCTTCGCTGAAGCCGGAGATTGAA
>JAHFTZ010000422.1 GCA_023265355.1 Terriglobus sp. | reverse complement strand
CGACGAGGATACGCGGTGTGCCCTTATCGAGCATCTCTACGAGTTCGGTACCAGTGATGCCCACCTGCTCTGCGTCCCACATAATCTCGATGGTAGGCGCGCGATTTGAGAGGTCTGCATCCGGCATGTTGATCTTCGACGTAAGCGACGGAATGCCCTTGAGCGCATCGATGATGTAGTTATCCCACGCGAGCCACTGCTTCTGCTCTGCCTCGTGATCGCGCTTGTACCACTGCTGTACAGCAGCCAGCATGCCCATCGCCTCTTCTTTGCCGACCTTGAGCGCGCGACCCCAGTTGTGATGAGGAGCAGCGTTCCAGAAAGCAGCCTTGATGAGATCGGGTGGCCCGAGCAGAACGCCCGCAGCCTGAGGCCCACGCATGCACTTGCCGCCCGAGTAGCCAACGAAGGTAGCACCAGCAGCAAGATGAATGTTGGGAACGATTGGCTCTTCCGCAGCGGCATCCACGAAGACAGGGATGTTCTTTTCCTTCGCGATGGCGCAGACGGTCTTGATCGAAAGCGGCTCCTGGAAGGCGCGCGGGCCGGAGATGATGTAGATCATCGCGGTGTGCTCGGACATCTTTGCGCGAAGCTGATCTTCGGTATCGACCTCAACAATTTCGGGGCCGGACATACGTACGCCGAAGTCGTACTGGTTGCGAGAGTAGGTAGGAATGATGACCTGGCCGCGGCCTTTGACGTAGGGCAGAGACTGCGAGCGTTCAGGGTCAGTGCCTGCAATACAGGCGACAGTGGCAAGCGCGATCGCGGCTTCGCAACCGCAGGTCACGATGGCGCTGGGAGCACCCATTAGCCGGGCGATCTCCGCACCCACGCCCGCCATCATCTCGTCCATCTGCACGTAGTAGTGCGAGGCCTCAAACATGGCCTTCTTCACTTCAGGCAGAGACTGAGAGCCGGAGATGATGGTGTACGTGCCGCGTGCGTTCACGATGGGTCGAACGCCGATGCGTGTGAAGAGGTTGTCGGTATCCGTACTCGTCATGGTGACGTGGTCGGGACCGGTCGGCTTGGTTACCGTGGCTGCAGCGGCAGAGAGTGGTGCAGTCGCAGCGGCTGCTGAAAGCATGCCGGTCTGCTTGAGAAGATCGCGTCTGGACCAGCTCGCATTGCGAAAGAGGGACATGGTGTTGCCTTTCTAAATCATGAGTTCGTTGCGGCCCTACGGCTGACCGGGCATGTTACTGCAATGCTAGATGAAAGCGATGCAGTCGATCTCAACGAGCGAATCTCCGGGGACGCCGCCCTTTGCGACAGCGACGGTAGTGCGCACGGGAGGCACAGCACCCCAGCGGCCCTGATACATGGTGTTCATGCGCTGGAAGTCGGCGAGGTCGTTCAGGTAAACGTTGACCTTGAGCACCTTCTCCATGGAAGATCCAGCCTTCTGCAGATTGCTTTCGAGCTCATCGAGAACGTGCTTCGTGTGCTCTTCGATGGTGCCTGTGAAATGGGCTCCAACGCCTGCGAGGAAGACGAGGTTGCCGTAGGTGATGATCGACGAAAAGAGAGGGACCTTGGGCGGTGTGCCTGTCGGCTTGTCATTCACGACGCGCGGAGGAACAGCCTTCTTTTCGAGAGGAAGAGCCTTGGATGCCTGTGCTGCAGCGGAGGGTACGAGTGCAGCTGCGCCGGTGACGGCAACAGCGGCGGCTGCGGCGTTCTTGAGGAGATTTCTGCGGGAGTTCATTTCCATGATGTCGTTTCCTTCCGAAGTTGATTAAGCTTTTTTGGTGAGAGCGGCGCGGATGCGGCGGCCTACGATGGCGTCTTCGCCGGGCTGGAGCATCCAGACACCAACAACAAGAGTATTCGCATCGGACGGGATGCCCTGGTTGGGCTTGTGTCCGGTGTTCGGATTGAGTTCGATGGAGGGCTTCTCACTGCGAAGACGGTCCACCAGTTCGCGTGTGGTGATGCCTGTGACCGACGGATCGAAGCGGATCAGCAGATGCGGCACGTGGTTCGCGATCTTGGGCACAACGGTCTCCGTTTTGACAGAGGGAACGTTTTTCACCATGGAGGCGATGAGATCGGCACGCTTCTGATAGTCGCCCTGCATGGACTCTTCCGTATGCGAGAGAACCCAGTCGACGGCTGCAACCATACCGACGATCTGCTCCTTGGCGACCTTCATGCCGCGGCCTACGCCTTCGGTGGGGTTGTTGTTCCGGTGAGCGAGATCGGTGTACTTCTTTTTACCCAGGAGAAGGCCGGCGTTCTGCGGTCCGCGAATGCCTTTGCCACCGGAGAAGGAGACGAGATCGAAGCCCATGCCTGTGTACTTCCAGAGATTGGAGATGGGAGGCATATCGGCGGCGGCATCGATGTGGCAGGGGATGTTGTGCTCGTGCGCGATGCGCAGCCACTCTTCGCGGCCGATCTGCGCGGTACCAGCGATGCCATCTTCTTCTTCGGCTGCGTTGAAAAAGTTGGTCATCACGGCATCACCCTTCGCGCAGGCTGCCTTGTACTCATCGAGCGTGACGACTTCCGTAATGCGCGCGCCGGTGAGGAAGATGGCGTGGTCGTAGCCGTAGCGGTGCGCGCGCTGCACGATGACCTGCTTCTTGAGGCCATCGGCCTTCTGCGGCAGATCGACGGGGCGGTTGCCATTTGCGGCCTGCATGCAGGCTGCCGTGGCGAGCGTGATGGCTCCGGAGGCACCCGAGGTGACGATCGCTCCCTCACACTTCAGACGCTGCGCTAGATACTCGCCGGATTTGACCTGGAGATCGTGCAGGCGGACGGGGTGCAGAGCAGCCTTCTGAACTGCTGCGACGACTGAGGGGGGCATGCATGCCGCCGTGAGCGTGGTGTAGGTTCCGGCGGCGTTGATGATCTTTTCGACGCCGAGCTTTTCGTAATAGTCCTCACCCGAAGCTGCGGCAGGAGCGGCCAGAGCCTCAGA
>JAHFTZ010000421.1 GCA_023265355.1 Terriglobus sp. | reverse complement strand
ATCGGTTATCCGTGGAGACCTCGATGCCGAACTGCGTACCCAAAGCATGCGCGCGGTCTTCGTGGCCTACGGTCGCTGTGATCTGCTCCGGCAGAAGTAGGTTGTTTTTCAGGAAGGCCTGCAGGAGGATGCCACCCATCTTTCCTGCGCCAAGGATGGCGACACGGACGTTGGGAAGCGCAGGTGGAACAACGGTGGGAAGTTCAAACTGTATCTCTTCGCTCATCATCTTCTTTCGCACACAGAAAGGCTGGAGTCTTAAGGCTACCACTCGGAGCGGAAGATTCCAGAGCCGTCCCAGCCGTGCGGATCGGTTCCGCTGGTCCTGTATCGATTACCGGTCGCGAAATCAGGCTAAGCTAGTGTGCATGGATATGTCTGCCTCTTCACGGTTCGGAAGGAAGTCGCAGATAGGCTTTGTCCTGCTGGCTGCGCTTGCTATTGAGGCAGTGAACTTCTTTCTGGGTTCACTCGCCGTGGATCCGGGTTCTGAGGAGACTCAGTGGTATGTGAACCTTCTCGCGCTGCAATGGGCCGCCCTGCATGCGCTCGGTATTCTCATGACAGATTTGGTCGACCGCCTGGGTTTCCCCAGGCTGGACGTCCCCGCGTTATTTCTGGGCGGTTACCTGACGACAGTGGCCGTGTTGGCTGCGTTGGTCTTCCTCGCTCGGCGCGTAGTTCGCTGGATCAGACGACCGCAACGCCGTCGCCGCCGCCGTCGGGCCACACCGTAAGGTTGTAATGGATGCCGATCCTTAGGTCAGATTTAAGCTAGGTGGATGAGCACAGCGGCTTCACGGATCGGAAGGAAGACACGGATAGCGCTTGTCCTATTCGCTGCGCTGGTGGTTGAGACGGACAACCTCGTGATTCTGGCTATTGCCTTAGATCCGGGCCCGGCGGATCCTAGGTGGTTTGTCCAGATGATTCAGTTTCAGGCAGGGGTTCTCCACGCTCCGGCTTTTATCGCAATGGACGGATTGAGCCGTCATGGTTTCTCAGGACACGATGGGATCGTCATTATGTCCTGTGGCTACCTCACGACGGCCCTCTTGTTCTTCTCGGTAGTCCTGGGAGTTCAACGAGCCTTTCGGTCGAAGCGGACATTGGAAGGACTGGCAGACGCCCAAAGCAGCTAGTTTTCCGATGGCTGCTCGATGTGATCAACCACTAACACCTGGATGGGGAGTTTCGCGGAGTCCAGCCGCATACCCAGCTGCTCCTTCAGTGCTTCCAAAAACGACGGCGCGTTGAGTGCCTCACTGTCCGGTGGCAGGGGAGCGCCCTCTGGATTGAGAGCCCACGTCAGCGTGTAATCGTAGCGACCTTGCAAACCCGTGTGATTGACGATTGGACGCCCAACGTTCCCCAACCACGGTAAGGAGAGGGCTATCAAGTCTAGCGTCGTATTCCGCGCGCCGAGCATAGCGGGGTGTTTCCCATCGAAAAAGACTCCAGCATCTTCACAGCCCAAGGGAAATACGGGCGGAACCGTGCCCTCGGGGGGTGCGGGGATTGCCTCATCGCAAGACGGACCCTCGCTGTGGAGATGAAGCTTCGGTCCCAGCTTGCCCGGATGCGCCAGGGTCATTACGAGCACCGTAGCCTCTCGTTCCTCGAAGTGCACCTTCAGACCGAAACGCTCCGCGAGCAGTGATTGCATCATCAGACGCATCTGATCTTTCGTCGCGTCGACTGGACCTCGCGCTTTGATGGTGAATTTTTCCGTCTTCGTCCACGCAGGAAATTTGGCCAGCAGGGCCTCCTGCTGCTCCGGTGTGAGCCACAGCTTGTACGCAAACTGGATGTAGACGCTGAGCGGAAAGACCGCCGAAAACTCGCCGCCCGTTGGATGATAGGAGCCATCGGGACCTAGAGGAAAACTTGGCCGGGTAAATTGTCCCGGTGGTGTGGGACGGATGGAGGCCACGTCGAACGAGAGCTTGCCGCCAGCTGCGGTCTGCCAGTCGGGGGCACTGGCAGACTGTGCGTGTGCTGAACTCGCGCAGAGCAAACTGATGATGACGAGCAACGATAGTTTTCGTGCGACCTGCATCCTGTGCCTCCACCCTAATGTCTCTGAGGGCGTTTGATTGTCCAGATTTCTTTTGGACGCACGACCTGAGGGGATGCTTTTGAGAGGACACGATTTATTTCAGCGCTATCTTTTGCCGAAGACCTCGCCCATACGACGAATCTGCGCGCCTACGCCGCGGAGCTTCTCTTCGATGCGTTCGTAGCCGCGGTCGATGTGATACACGCGGTCGAGGATTGTCTCTCCATCGGCTACGAGCGCTGCCAGAACGAGCGATGCACTGGCGCGGAGATCGCTGCACATCACTGCGGCGGCGGAGAGCGGTGTCTTTCCGCGAACGGTTGCCGTACGTCCGTCGACACGGATATTCGCGCCCATGCGGACGAGTTCGCTGACGTGCATAAAGCGGTTTTCGAAGATGTTTTCGATGACGGTGGAGGTGCCTTCGGACTGCGTGGCAAGCGCCATGTACTGCGCCTGCATGTCCGTGGGGAAGCCGGGATACTCGACGGTGGAGACGTCCGCGGCCTTCAGATGGCCTTCGCTGCGGACGCGGATGTTCTCCTTCCCAACGTCCAGGCGCACGCCGCACTCTTCGAGCTTGGCGATCACGGCGGCGAGGTGGCCGGGATTGCAGCAGTCCACGTTTAGGTCGCCGCCCGAGATCGCACCCGCGATGATGAACGTGCCCGCCTCGATGCGGTCCGGATTAATGCGGTGGCGGGTTCCGTGGAGCTTGCTGACGCCCTGAATCGTGATTTTGGAGGTGCCTGCGCCTTCGATCTTTGCGCCCATGCTGATGAGCATGTTGGCGAGGTCGGTGACCTCGGGCTCCTGCGCGCAGTTCTCCATGATCGTCTCACCCTCGGCAAGCGACGCGGCCATGAGGAGATCTTCC
>JAHFTZ010000420.1:492-2938 GCA_023265355.1 Terriglobus sp. | reverse complement strand
GCGAGGGTCTTTGCGGTGGACTGGTTGAGGTTGCCGCGCACTGGTTTGCCCTCTATTCCCAGGCCGTTGTTCTCGCCTGAAACCTCCGTCCATTGGTAGGCATAGAACGGGATGCCGAGCAGAAGCTTTTCGACGGGAGCGCCGTGCGTGGCGAAGTCGGAGATGGCCTTACTAGCGGTGTCGGCGTGGGGGTTGGTGCTGCGCAGAGGCGCGACGAGGCCGGTAGTGTGGCTCCACGGGCCGTTGTAGTCGTAAGTCATGACGCCGATCTCATCCACCTCTGCGGCGACGCGCTTCCAGTCTACGGCTTCGATGTGATCCCGGGTCGCACCTGCCGCAATCGAAAGCGTCAGGCCGGGACGAGCGGCGTTCATCTGCCTGCGAAACTCTGCGAGGAGGGCGATGAAGTCTTCGTTCTGCGCGGTGTTGGGATACTCCCAGTCCACATCGAAGCCGTCGAAGAGTCCGGGAGCCTCGACGCCGGGCGCGAGGTGTCCGAGCACAAAGCGCTGAATGCAGGAGCGCACAAAGCCCTCGCGCACCTCAGGCTGGGCGGCTGCAGCGAAGTCAGCTGCGCGGCCTTCGAGCGAGAGCAGAATACGGAGATGCGGGTAGCGCCGCCGCAGCTTTTGCAACTGGTGGAAGTTGCCCTTCAAAATCGCCGCTGGGTCGTCGGCCACACCGTCCACGCTGTTCGTCACGGTGTAGGCGAGATTCATATCGGCCTGCGGATCGGCGACGACGCATTGATTCTCTCGAATAAACCCCTGCGCGTAGTTGATCTGCGTCAGTCGATCCGCCGCTCCGCTGTGCACGAGATTTCCAACGAAGTAGTTGTCATAGACACCCCACTGCGGAAAATATCCCACCACTTTCCCGTGCGTCTGCGCCGGAGTCGGCACGGAAATACGGGCGCGATCCGCAGCGTGTGCGGGGAAGGCAAGAGATAGAGCCACTACAGCAAACCAGGCGGATCTCATATTGATTGCAGTTCCTCAAAAAATCATTTGTTCCCAAATTGGACGCGCGATGCCTCCCAGTTGGACCACATTGGGCGCAAATCGACTTTCAGCAGATCCATCCACAACGCGCCGGGTTATAGTGCAGGCAAGATGAATCGACGTGGATTTCTAGAGATGTGTGCGGGCGCGGGCATTGGATCGCCGATGTTCGCCGGGGCGCTGATGGCGCTGATGGGTTCTCCTTCCGCCGTAGCTGCCGAGCCGGCGAAGAACGAGGCGAAAGACGACTATCCGAAGATCACCCTGGAGATGCTGGCTGCCGCCGAAGGTGTCGCGGGCATCAAGCTTACGCTCGAACAGCGCAGGATGCTGCTTGAAGGCGTCACGGAGCAGCGCGACTCGGCAAAGGCCATTCGCGCACTGAAGATACCGAACTCCATTGCCCCAGCGACGTACTTCGATCCCAGGCCGAGTGGCTTTGTAATGCCGCAGGCGCCTGTCGGGAAAAAGAGACCCCCAGCACACATCGTCTTCGATACCACAGGTGGCGAAGAGACTTTGGCATTCGCCACGGTGACCCAGTTGGATTCGCTGCTGCGGACGCGCAAGATCACTTCGCTGGAGCTGACGAAGATGTATCTCGGTCGCCTGAAGCGCTACGACCCGAAGCTGCACTTCGTCGTCACCCTGACCGAAGAGCGGGCGCTGGCAAGCGCGGCGCAGGCGGACAGGGAGATCGCGAGCGGAAAGTATCGCGGGCCTCTGCATGGCGTGCCGTGGGGCGCGAAGGATCTGCTGAGCGTCAAGGGATATCGCACCACGTGGGGCGCTGCGGGAATGGAGCAGCAGAGCTTTGACACGGACGCCACCGTCGTCCAGCGGTTGGATGCCGCAGGTGCCGTGCTGGTGGCGAAGATGACTCTGGGCGCGCTGGCGAACGGTGATGTCTGGTTTGGCGGAAAGACGCGCAACCCTTGGAAGGCGAAGCAGGGTTCGAGCGGATCGTCCGCTGGCAGTGCGTCTGCGGTGAGCGCGGGGTGCCTCGGCTTTGCGATTGGGTCGGAGACGCTCGGGAGCATCTCTTCCCCTTCGACGCGGTGCGGCGTGACTGGTCTACGGCCTACGTATGGCCTGGTGCCGCGAACGGGGGCGATGGCGCTGACGTGGTCGATGGATAAGCTTGGCCCGATCTGCCGCAGTGTGGAAGATTGCGCTCTGGTGCTTGAAGTGCTGCAAGGCGCGGACGGCATGGACCACACCGTTCGTAGCGATGCGCACTTTCATTGGGACCCTGACTTCGACTGGAAGACGCTTCGCATCGGCTATCTTGCGGCAAAGTTCGAGTTGGCAGATCCGAGCGATCTGTCTCCGAAGCCAAAGGAGACGGACTCGGCGGCCATGAAGGCCTGGCGCGCGGACAAGGCTGCCTTCGACACGAAGCGGTACGACAACCGTTTCGATCGAGCCACGCTGGAGGTGCTGCG
>JAHFTZ010000420.1:0-482 GCA_023265355.1 Terriglobus sp. | reverse complement strand
CGTTACGCTAATCCCCGTGAAAGTCCCTGACCTTCCATGGAACGCCATGACAGAAGTGCTCGAAGCCGAGGCCGCTGCGGCGTTCGATGAACTGACGCGCAGTGGACGGGACGCTCTGCTGACCGCGCAGGGCAAGAACGACTGGCCGAACACCTTCCGCACCTCTCGCTTCTACTCCGCCGTGGATTACATCCAGGCGCAGCGCGCACGTACGCTCGGCATTGAAGCTATGCGTCTGCTCTTCGAGAAAGTCCACATCATCGTAGCGCCCAGCAATGGGACGCAGCTACGCATTACGAATCTGACAGGTCATCCGGCAGTCATCGTTCCCAACGGCATGCGCGGAGACGATGCCCCGTCGCCCGCGCACGAGGAAGACGACGATGACGAGAACGTCGGTGGCCCCGGAACACCGGTCAGCATGACGTTTCTGGGCGGGCTGTACCAGGATGCGCGCGTAGCCGCTTTCGCGCGCGCTTACC
>JAHFTZ010000419.1 GCA_023265355.1 Terriglobus sp. | reverse complement strand
CGTTGGCCTACAGAAAGAAGTAGAGCGTGGCTGAGACCGTGACACAGGAGACTCCACCCAAGGTCGAAGCCAGACCGAGAAACCCACCCACGCGGAGCGCGATCGTGCGCCGCAAGACGGCGGTCGTCTCTCGCTGGCTGCATATCTACCTGTCCATGGTCTCGTTCGCCCTCGTCCTCTTCTTCTCAGTAACCGGCCTCACCCTGAACCACACCGAGTGGTTCGACGGACAGCAGCGCACCGTCACCAGCGCGGGCATCATGCCTGCGGCGCTTCTGGCCAAACCAGATGAGTTGCGCATCGTGGAACAGATCCGCAACGTGCATCATGTCCGCGGAGCCATGTCCGACTTCCGCGCCGAAGACGACCAGATTAACGTCTCCTTCAAAGGCCCCGGTTATAGCGCGGACGCGGCCATCACACGCGCGACCGGAAAGTACGAACTCGTCGAGGTCCGCAACGGCTTCGTCGCCGTCATGAATGATCTCCACAAAGGCCGCGACACCGGCAAGACCTGGGGTTGGGTCATCGACGTCTCCGCCGTCCTGCTCGTCCTGGTCTCGCTCTCCGGCTTCGCTCTGATCTTCTTCCTCTACAAACGCCGCAGCGCGGGACTCGTCGTCGCCGCGGTGGGAGCTGTTGTGATCGTAGTGATGTATCGCTGCTTCGTACCGTAAGGCTAAACCGCAATCTTTCCGGTGTCGCCCACGTCTGTCTTTCCACCCGTAATCGCAGCAATCGCGATCTGTCCAAGGCGCACAATCCTGCTGGAGTTCGCCTCCCAGTACTGCGCACCCGTGACCCTGACCTTGATCACCGTGATGGCGGGATCGTTCTCGCCTTCAGGAAACCACGCCTTGTAGGAGGCGTTCCAGTACTTGTGGATCAAGGCCTTGTCCTTCGAGAGCGACGCCACGCCTTGAACCGAGATGAACTTGCCATCGTCCGCGTCGGAGTAGCTCAGGAGCACGTTCTGGTCCTCGCGGATCTCCTCCGCCTTTGGCGAGTCGCCCCGCGTCACGAAATAGATGTCCCCGTCGAATGTATCTTCGTCAAGATCCTGCGTCGCCATGGGGCGAGCGTGCAATGTGCCGTCTTCCAAGACCGTCGTCAACATAGTGAACTTTATACCCTTCACCAGTTCCGCAATCTTCTTCAAACCCTCTTTGCCGCTGTAGTCTTTCTCGCTCATTATCCTTACTCCTCCGGGAGGTGGGATGCAGGGCGCGCGAGCTAGAGATGTTTCTGGCGTCGAAAGTCGCGGATCACCTCGGCGGGGTCGCGATGGTTCCCATCCACTTGGTGATTAAGCGACTGCATCTCGTCCGCCGAAATCTGTCCGGCCAGCCTTTTCAGCGCCCGACCGAGCGCAGGATGCTCGCGCAACGCGTCGTCGCGCACCAGCGGCAAGGCTTCATAGGGCGGAAAGGCATGCAGATCGTCCTTGAGCACGCGAAGGTGCATCGCGATAATCGCGCCATCCGTCGAGTTCCCCGAGACGATATCCACCTGCTTCGCACCGAGCGAGCGATACAACAACCCCAGGTCCATCACGCGCGGCCGGTCATTGAAGTCGAGATGGTAAACCGCCTGCAAGGCAGGCAGGCCATCTGCACGCGACTGAAACTCGTACCCCGTTCCAAGACGCAGTGACTTCGCCAACGGCGCCAGCTGCGTAAGATTCCGCACTGCGAAAAAACGCGGATCGTCCGCACGCACGATCATGGCGAAGGTATCTTCAAACCCAAGCGATGGCGCGACCGTGATGTGGAACTTCTCTTCGTAGATCTTTCGGATGGTGGAGAGCGTCCGCGCCGGGTCGCGATCCAACGGCTGCTTCAGAATCGCCGTCAGGGATGTGCCGGAGTACTCCACGTACGCATCAATGCGGCCCGAAGTTAGCGCCTGATGCGCGATATACGATCCAGCCAGGTAGAAGCGCCGGTCCACCGGCTCCCCTTCGGCTTCGACCTCCTGCGCCAGAAGCTCACCGAGCAGCACCTGTTCCGTGAAGTTCTTGCAGGCGATGGTGAGACGCGAGGAGCGCGGCGGATCGCAGGCCGTCAGCAACAGCAGCGGCAGCAAGAGCAGGAAGCGTTTCATCGGGCAACGTTCTGGCCTGTATTTCTGGCCAACCGGGATTCGAGAAGCCCCAAAAGTCCGTCAGCAGCCAGCGCCAGCAACGCCGCAGGAATCGCTCCCGCGAGCACCAATCGGTTGTCCACCGACGCAACGCCGCGGAAGATCAGTTCTCCCAACCCACCCGCGCCGATGGCCGCGGCAATCGTTGCAACGCCCACACAAGTGACCGTCGCCGTCCGAATACCCGCCAGGATGATGCTCGCCGAGAGTGGTAGCTCCACTTTCATAAGCTTCTGCATCTCGCTCATTCCTAAAGCATTGCTTACATCGCGAAGGGCCGGGTCAATGTTCCGGATTGCCGTGTACGTATTTCTCAGAATGGGCAGCAGCGCATAAGCAGTCAGAGCCACAATCGCCAGCCGCGACGCCCGTTCGCCAAGCCAGGGCAGAGGTAGCAAAAGTCCAAACAGCGCCAGCGAAGGAATCGTCTGCAGGATATTCGCGATCCCTAGAAAGGGCTTCGCCAGTCCCGGCTTCCGCGTCAGCAGGATGCCCATCGGCAAGGCGATCGCAATCGCTAGACCCAACGCCCACGCTGTCAGCCAAAGATGCTCCAGCGTCAGCCGTGCGATCTCGGAGCCGTGCTGCCGGAGGAAGTCCATCATGCGTGGTTTCCCCCAGCGGCATTCCGGTACGCCACAATCGCCGGATCGAGCGAGGTACGCACCTGATCGGGCGTCGCCCTGAAGATCACCTTGCCCGCCTCCATGAAGACGATATTGTCCGCAAGAAAGAGCGCCTCGTTCAGATCGTGCGTCACCAGAAGCGCCGTCGTCTTCACACGCCGCAGAAGATCG
>JAHFTZ010000418.1 GCA_023265355.1 Terriglobus sp. | reverse complement strand
GTGGTTTTAGAAATTAAATGGGTTCTGGCTCACTTTTGGTGAAGGAGCCCGGGCAGGTGTCGATCTGTAGCAATGAACCGAGGGACTTTGATTCCGAGCAGTGCGGAAGTGAAGCTGATCTGCCTTCACCAAAAGTGAGCCAGAGCCCAAATAGCTCTCAAAGCAACAGCCAACCTTCCTCCCTATGCCCGGGCTGCAACCGCCGCTCCTCCAGGGTGCATAGCCGGTACCGGCGGACGGTCGCAGACCTACCCTGGGAAGGTCTGCCAGTAAAGATTCTTCTTGAGTCGCGCAAGTTCTTCTGTGGAAACGGGCGATGTCCGCGCACATCTTCACGGAGCCGTTGCCTGGAACGGTGGCGCGCTATGCGCGGCGAAGCTGCCGGTCCAGTGAAGCACTCCGTTGGGTCACGCTCGCGCTCGGTGGGCGAGCGGGCGCGCGGCTGGCCCGCAAACTGGGCCTGCTTGCAAGCGGATTGACACTGCTTCGAGAGCTTCGAAAGAAAGCATATCCATCTGCATCCGCTGCACCACGAGTGCTCGACATCGACGAGTGGGCATGGAAAAAGGCGCATCGCTACGGAACGATACTCTGCGATCTGGAGCAGGGACGAGTGATCGATCTGCTGCCGGACCGGAGCACGGAGACAGTCGCAGCCTGGTTGCGACAACACCCGAGCGTAGAAGTCGTGAGCCGCGACCGTGCCGGAAGCTTCGGCGCAGCCATCGGCCTGCTGCGGCACAAGTGGCAGATCGCTGGCACCTGCTGAATAATCTCTTCGAGACCCTGACCAGATCCCTCGAGCGTCATCGTCCTTTGATGAGAGAGGTTCGCGATCTTCTGGAGCCTCAAGCTGAACCAGATGTCCCGCACTTAACAGCCGGGCAACCAGCCACAGAAGCACAAAAGCGAAAAGAACAGAAGCGTGCACGACGCCTGGAGCGTTATGAAGCCATCAAACGGCTGGTCGATGCTGGAATGAGCCACTCCGAAGCTTCACGACGCATCGGGGTTCCTTTCCGCACCGTGCAGCGATGGTTGGCCTGCGGTGTCTTCCCTGAACGCAAGGAACGCAGGTTCCCGAACTCGGTCGATGCGTTCGGCGAACACCTCGAGAAGCGCTACCGCGATGGCTGCAGGAACGCCACCCAGCTCTGGCGCGAGATCAAACAACTCGGTTTTTCAGGCAAGGGCTGCAGCGTATGGCGCTGGCTTCGAAGGCGCTTCGGTGCCAACGGAGAAGTGAGTGTCTCGCCGCGTGCAAGCAGGGCATTTCCCATCTCGCCTCAACACGTCGCCTGGCTAATACTTAGAGCGAACGTTTCCAAACACAGATATCTTCAGGCGCTCTACAACGCGTCGCCGCAGATCGCAGCCATGGCACGGACAGCAAGGCAGTTCTTCCAGATGATCCGTGCATGTGATGCAGCCGTCTTGCCACGGTGGCTTCAGGAGGCACAGGACTCACCACTTGCTTCCTTCGCGCGAAGACTGAGACGAGACCAGAATTCAGTCGATGCCGCACTCAGGATGCCCTGGAGTAACGGCATGGTCGAAGGTCAAATCCACCGGCTGAAGCTGCTTCAAGCGACAAATGTATGGACGCGCCAGCTTCGACCTGCTCAGGCTCCGCGTCCTCAACCCGGTCTGAAATTGCAGGCAGAAAACACGAACCCAAACTCACATAACCGCTTCACCAAATGTGAACCAGAACCCAAAGAATTTGAAAAGCAACACATGCCATGGACGAGATGGTTATCGTCGTAGATGTAAGATCCCTCGACCTCGATGATCACCAGCAGGGCGCAACGACCTAAAGGGGGCACAAGCACACCGCTCTGGGGCGGGCTCGACATGGCTGAGGAGATGCCTCTAATCGCGAAGCACTACATTGAGCAGGGCTTTGCGAACAATAATCCTGTCGTCGTAGTCGATGAATCCACGTTTGCGAAAACGATTCATAAAGAAACTGACTCTGGAACGGGTAGTACCGATCATCTCTGCCAGAGTTTCTTGCGTGATCTGCGGGATCAATTTTTCCTGGTCATCTGGCTTTCCGAATTCCGCCATTAACAGAAGAATTCTCGCAAGACGCTTTTCGCTTGAATTGAAAAGGTGATCTACCAAGTCTGCCTGGGTCCGCATACTGCGAGCCAGAAGAAGTTCCATGAACATCGCAGAGAAGGTGCGCTCCTCATGAATCACACGGATCATCTCTGATCTCTGGATCTTGAGTGCAGCACATGGACCGATGGCTGTTGCGGTTGAGAGGCGTAGGCATTGAATGGTTCCGATCGCTTCTTCCCCTACAAATTCCCCGGCCGCGACAAGAGAGACGGTAGCTTCTTTGCCGGCGGTCGAAACCACCGTAATTTTTACGCGGCCCCTTTGCAGATAAAAGACGGAATCGGCATCCGAGCCTTGAGCGAATAGTACGCTGCCACCCTTTGCCGTGATGAGTTTTCGTCCCAGACCGGCATTTGCGAGAAAGACTACGGGATCGAAGACTGTAACTATTTCCATGAGATTGCCTTTCGCCGTTTGAGTGTCTATTGGCAAGTTGGCGAAGAACAGGAGATCAGACCGTCTCCATCTTTCGAGCAATCCACAAACAGATATCCACCAGGCGACGTGGGTTTGAGTACAGCCCCACATCAAACCTGACCGATAAGATTCAAGATGAACACGACGAGTTTTACATGATTAGGGCAGATGCTTCAGACCGAGTGGAACTTTAGTTGTAGTCGTTTTTTAGTTGTCCCTGGATCAAAGCAGCTATCTTTTGGTCTCTTCGTGGCCTCTGCCCCGTTGGCTCTTTGCTGGCGAACTCGATCTTGGTGTATGTAATCCCCCTACGCAATGTAGGGTATTTCTCGTTCAGAATGTTCCTGCGTCGAGAGTAGAGAGTCGTTTCCTTACCAGACCTAACGCCTCAAGCCAGTATCCATCG
>JAHFTZ010000034.1 GCA_023265355.1 Terriglobus sp. | reverse complement strand
GCACCGCCTTCCTTCTCAACAAGGCGCGCGACCGCGAACACATCCTCCTCGGCTACCAGATCGCGCTCGACCACCTCGATGCCGTCATCCGCACCATTCGTAACTCCAGCAGCCGTGCGGACGCCCGCGAGAACCTCTTCAAATACTTCTCCGGCAAGACCATCTCCCTGCGCGGCACGGAGCTCGCCGGTGTGACCCTGGACGCTTCGAAGTACGGCGTTTCGGCGGATCTTCTTCCGCTCGGCCCCGGCGGCACGGTCGGAACGCTCATCCTCTGCTACCGCCAGATCGACGCCATCCTGGAACTGCAGCTCTATCGCCTCACGCAGCTCTCCATGGACGAGCTCTTCAAGGAACTCGGTCAGGTCCGCGAAAACATCGCAGAGTACGAGTCGATCCTCGCCAGCGACAAGAAGTTGCGCCGCGTCATCGTCAAGGAGCTCGAAGAGGTCCGCGACAAGTACGGCGACGTGCGCCGCACGCAGATCATCGACGAGTCCTCCGAGCTCACGCTCGAAGACCTCATCGCCGACGAGCAGGTTGCCGTTACCGTCTCGCACTCCGGCTATCTCAAGCGGACGCCCATCTCCACCTATCGGCAGCAGCGTCGTGGCGGCACCGGGCGCATCGGCATGAAGACGCGCGAAGAAGACTTCGTCGCGCAGCTCATCGTCGACTCCACCCACGCCTACCTGCTCTGCTTCACCAACTCCGGTCGCGTCTTCTGGCTCAAGATCTACGAGATCCCGGACGTCCTGGCCGCAGGCAAGGGCAAACACATCGCCTCGCTCCTTGCGCTGCAGCCCGGCGAAAAGGTCGTCACCTACCTGCCCGTGCGCAACCTGGAAGATGCCAGCAAATACATCTTCTTCGCCACGCGCGAGGGCATCGTCAAAAAGACGCCGCTGCCGGACTTCTCTAACGTCATGGCGCGCGGCATCATCGCCATCAACATCGACAAGGATGACGAACTCATCGCCGTCCGCATCACCAGCGGCGAAGACGTCGTCTTCCTCGCCACCAGAGAGGGAATGGCGGTCCGCTTCTCCGAGAAGTACGATCCCGAAAAGTCCGGTGGCCTGCGTCCCATGGGCCGCAACGCCGGTGGAAACAAGGGCATCACGCTGAAGAAGGGCGACTACGTGATCGGCGCAGCCGTTACCGACTCGCGCGAAAAACGCGACGGCCAGCGCGACGAACTCGCCATCGCCACCAAGCTGGAAAAGGAGCTCGCCGTCGTGCGCGAACAGATCGCCGCAGCGGAGGCCGAACTCCAAAAGGCACGCGACGACAAGAACGAAGAGGAAGCCAAGGCCGCACGCAAGTCCCTCGACGTTGCGGAAGAGAAGCTCTGCAAGCTCGACAGCAAACTCGGCCTCAGCCCCTGCCTCATCCTCTCTGTTACGGAGAACGGCTACGGCAAACGGACGGATGTGGAAGAGTACCGCCTCACCAACCGCGGCGGCTCCGGCGTCATCAACATGAAAGCCTCCGCCAAAACCGGCAAGGTCTCCAGCATCCAGCTCGTGGACGAAACCACCGAACTCATGGCCATCTCGCAGTTCGGCAAGATCATCCGCATCGACACCAACACCATCCGCGCCGCGGGCCGCTCCACCCAGGGAGTGAAACTGCTCAACCTGGATACGGACGACAAGGTAGCCGCGGCGGTCACCATCCCACCGGAGGAAGCCAAGCCGGAACCGGAACAGGGGCTGTTGCAGTAGCTCTACTGAAGGTACGGTGAAGATGCGCGAGCTAAATGCTCGCGCATCTTCTTTTAAAAGCTATATATTTTCAGGCATAACAAAATTTCCTTTTGAAGAAGCTTGAGGGCCCCGACCCAATGTTGAGTAAGGTCTTCGACACTTCCGTTTTTGTCGCATCACACAACGTTCCCAGCATCATCGCCTATGACCCAAAGACCGGAAAGCTCGTTATCGGAGACCAAGCTAAAAAACTTGCTTCTCCTCACAAACCATTAGTGCAAGACTTCAAGCAGTCGATTGGCGAAACTGACGCTTTTTTTGACGGGAAATATGTATCTAGCAAGGGAGCAAAAGCTCAACGACTCTGGGAGATAAGAACGGACGGCTTAGAGGCTCAACGCTATTTGAGCACTCGTGAGGCAACCAAGAAATTCCTCGAAAGCTTCTTCGATGAGATCGAAGGTTTGCCCGGTCAACTAATTATCGGTGTTCCAGCCGACAGAAATAAGGCTTGGTCGAACCTCTACAGAGCGCATATAAATTCTATTCTGCGTGAGCTAGGTTATCCTGATGCTCAATTTTTCCCGGAACCCTTCGCAGTATTCCAATATTACCGCCACGTAGAGAAACTAATCCCTGAATCATCGCAACCTCTTTCGGTCTTAGTCATTGATTTTGGTGGCGGAACGTTGAATTCATGTGTGATCGAGACAACTAGGGAGGGCAATCTATCGCGCGGAGGAACGACCGCGCTTCCTCTCGGTATTCAATCTTTCGTTGGAGCGGGAAAAGAAATTGATCGCCGCCTCTTGAAAGCAGCAGTTGCTAAACAGATAGACCCGCGCCATAGAAGAGACTCCGTGGATGCGAGAATTGAATCTCGCCCGTGGGCGCTCCTCGCCATCGAGGACATAAAAATACTTCTATCCAAGAAGATGTTCGATGCAAAGTTGGATCAAAACTACGCACACATAAGCGAAAAAACAACACTGCCACCCGGCACTTATCATCCCGACCTCCCTGTCGAGGTCGAACTGAATGGGGAAGATCTAAAGGGGGTACTCAAAGAGCTCTGGTACGAAAAAAGTGGACCTGGCTCATCCATCGTGTCGACCATATCAGAAGCCAAATTTCGAGGAGGCGGAGTTCAACTTCAACAGCTCGATAAAGTGATACTCGCAGGAGGCTCATCGAACTTGCCTTTCTTGCGCGAACTCCTGATCAGTACTTTGAGTGGCCAAGTTCTAGTGAGGCCTGAGGATGTTGTCCTTGGAAAGAATTCCGAGAAGGCAGTAGCATACGGAATCGCGATAGAAGCGGCGGAAGATAGAAACAAGGCTCTACGAACACATAACGCGGTTGGACCATGTGTTTTTAACGAACTCTATCTCTTCTCTGCGCCACGTCGCAGAGAAAAGGCCATTCGCCCCAAGATCCGCTTTTGGGAAAAGAAGAACAACACTGAGCAAGTTCCCGGCACTCTGCTTGCAGGCCCAATGCAAGTTTCAGATTTCAAATTGGACTACCAAGTTGAGCTACCTTTCCGCCCGCACGGGAGCTTGTTCTATTGGTTTTCTAGCAGCCCCGATCCTGATAGTCCAGAGTATGAACGCTTAAATATCGAACAAGATGTTCTACATCTCCCCCCCAAATCAGAAGGAAGATTTCAGCTCACTATCGAATTCGATAGCGAAAGAGGTCTTATCAGCCCGTACTTCACTTTTGGAACGGAGCGCCTAAAAGGTGCGCCTTTCTCATTTGGTGGTTTGAATCTGAAGAAGGATGTTCGGTCCTACGTAGGTATAGATTTCGGCACCTCAAATTCTTATGGGGTGACGATGTGGGCGGCGACGAAAGAACGGGAAAGTAAATATCCAGAGTTCCAAATCTCTGACACCGTTGGGGAGAAGCTGAGGGAGGTCGAGACGCTTATCTCGAAAGCTCGATATGCAGGGACATTGACAAAAGAAAAGGCTCTTGAGCTTTCCAGGAAAGAGCAGGCCAGTTTCGTTTTCCATTCAGTAAAAATAGAAGGTAATTCTCTTAGTAGGGGGGAGACCGAAGCGCTCCTTGATGGAAAAAAGCCGGTTCAGTCGAAACAGATGCAGGAGCCGGTAAACGTTAGAGATGCCTATGAATTCTGTATGGAGAATGCCGCCTATCTAATAAATACCCCGGAAGGATTTATTCGTGAGCTTCACAAAATGGTTTTACGAAATATTTCCCAAGAGGGCGGAGAGTACAGAAAAAATCCAGTGTCTATCGCGGGGATGATTTACACACCGCCAGATTGGGTCGACGTAGAACCATTCATGACCCGGTTTGCTACGGAGCTTCGCAGCAGAAACAAAAGTAAGTCGGTGATCCAATACGCAGCGGAGGCGCATAGTGCCTTCACGAGCATCCATCCATTCGCTGATGGTAACGGAAGGACGGCTCGTCTAATCATGAATGCAATTCTCATGGAAGATGGCCTGCCGGCTGTAATAATTGCCCATTCTGATAAGGCCCGCTATCTAGATGCGCTTGCCAGTTCAAACAAAGGAGACATTTCTGATTTCTGCGTTTTGATAGCAGAGTCGCTTGAGTCGTCTCTTGCAACACTTGGTCAGCAAAACGATGGGGAAGATGTCGGCGATATTTTCGGAGTGGAAGAAAAGCCCGTTGTTGGTTGGGTTCCTAGCGAAGAATTAGCAGCGATAATGAAATCTAGAATAGATAAGGCACCTCTCCTGCGGCGGGATCGCTACGAGGCGTGGGCGGCGGCCTTTGAATCATTGCGCGAGGAGTTTCAAGTAACATGCAGCGGATTTAATGAAACCTACAGTGAGACTCTTTATCATGCCAACTTAACTAAATTCGACAAGCTTCCATTTGAGAAATGGGAAGAGCTGCTTAGAAATAAGAAGGTTCCACGGACGTGGTCACTTGGCATGCAGATAGGGTATGATTTAACCTCAGAGCAATTTATATTTTGGTATAGGCATATGTCCCCCGAATTTCAACACATATGCAAAGAATCGCATTCGGATGCAGCTGTCCCTCCAGCAGAAGTTTCTCTCACCGTTTCTCGGAAAATAGAAGGAGCATTTCAGCCGCTGATGGATGAACCAATCAGGTTGAGGGAGTTGGCCTATGTCGGTGGGAGATGGATGGCAATGGTTTGTGGCAAGAACAACAATCTAGAAGCGCAAATTGTTTCTATTCCGGAAGTTTCGGAAACGTTTCTGCGCGACGCAATAAACGCTTTCCTTTGAGAAATCGAGCAATTGGTTTGAATGTCGAATATGTACTGATCCGGTTTCGCTTTGTCGTCAGTTCTTTTCTCTAGCTAGACTCTCAAGCTGAATCTTCTTATCCGCCCGCTCCACCAACTCCTTCTGCATCGCGGGCCAGCGGGAGGCGGCTTTGCCTCCTGGTCTCAGGCTCTTTGCGGTCAGGCCGGTTGGGGTGAGGTCTTCGGCGTAGACGATCGTCATCTCTTTGCGTCCGAGTGCGCCGAGGGGGCGCGTCAGAAGGACGTACCGCATCTCCGGGTGCAGGGTGTAGCCGTTGTCGGCGAGCAGCTTTTGCAGATGTCTTTCCGTATCGGCGTCGCCTGCGGGAGGCGCGCCGGCTGGACCCAGGCCCGTCTGGATGTAGGTGTTCTCTCCGTCGAACTTCCGAAAGTTCTTCGCGTCGTACTGATGTCGTTGCCCCTGGCCGGGGAGGGAGTTCGAGAACTGCACGCGGTAGAGCTCCAGCACGTGCTTGCGCGCGTCGGCCTTCACGAAGACGTGCATCTCGCAGTCCTCGGCGGAATGGAGGATAAAGCGGTCTCCACCGACGTAGTGGGCGTCCTGCGGAAGGGTGATGCGCATCGCAGGATCGCGCTCGGAGACGATGGTGTTCCCCTGCACCTTGCGCTCGGGCTGGAGTGCCTGCGCGGAGGCGAGGGTGGAGACGAAGAAGAGGGTGGCGAGAATGAGCTTTGGGATGGGCTCCTCCTTTTGCAACGTCTTTTTAGATTGAGTTGGGGGTCGGTGGGGATCTCCTTTTTCGCTGGAAATTTGGTCGGAGGTAATGGGTGGCTCTGCACGTACCTCACCTCCCAATTTGTCATCCCGTAGTGAAACGGAGGGATCTGCTTTTGCGCACAGCAGATCCCTTCGCTGCGCTACGGGATGACAAAGGGGTTTGGGTTTCCTGAGGGGAGCCGGTTCGTGCCCATGTCCCAGAAGCGGGAGATGGGGTACCCCGGAAGGGTTTACAGGAGCACGAAGCCGACGGACTTGTTGACGATGTTGGCGACGGCGTCGAGGGCGTTGTTGATGGCGGTCTCCGCCGTGACCTTGCCGATGCCTTCGAGCGCGGCGAGCAGCGAGATGGCGGCTTGCTTTTCGATGTCGAGGAGGATGAGGGCATCGCTGGGTTCGATCTCGCCGAGTGCGACCTCTTCGCCGAGGCTTTCGATGCGGGTGGCGATGTTGGCCAGCTGGATCTCCGCGAAGGGGCCGACGGTCCTCCAGGCTTCGTTGAGCGGTATTCTGGCGGCGGTGATCATGGCGGGGAGGATGCTGTCGAGATCTAAACTCATCAAGGTCTCCTAAGAGGGCGCCTAATTTGTCAGAGCGGGCGCGGTGGCATTGGCGGAAACGGGTGTCTTCATGCGGCTTTTCAGGGCGAGCTGGAGCTGGAAGATGGAGGCAAACTGGCTTTCGATGGGGCCTTCTGAGGCGCGAAGTACGGCGGCGTTGGGACCGTTTGGAGAGGCGTTGATGTGGAGCTGCTTCAGATCGGCTAAGGAGCGGTCGAGGGCGTCGATCTGGGTGAGAACCTCCGCGCTTTGGGGCTCAAAGCGGGCGCGGGTCCGCATGGTGCGCAGGGTGGCGTGGGCCTTGATGTAAAAGTCCTTGTGGTTTTCGAAGGAGGTCGATGGGGAGCCGGGGTCGGCTTCGAGCTGTCCGAAGAGCTGTTCGGTGTTCTGCTGGAGAGCGGTAAAGCTCTGATCCAGGATGGGATCGTAGGCCATGATGAGCCGCACGTGGCAGCCAGAGAGGCAGACCGACAGCACGCAGAGCATCAGCGCGAGGAGCGTACCGAGACGGAACGCTCGCAGAGGTGCAGGAGCCGCAGGAAGCATGAGGTATCCCCATCTGGGAGTGTGATCTGAGACGTTAACAGAAAGAAAAAGCCTCGGACAACGAAATTATTGTCCGAGGCTGAATTCTTTGTGTCGCTTACGAGCTACGGCTTTTTGGGATCGTTCTTGGGATCGGTCGCGGGCTTGTTCGGATCCTTGGGGTCGATCTCCTTTTTGTCCGTAATGTCCTGGCCGTTGTAGATGATGCGCGCGGACGAGCGGAACTGCTTATAGTCGGTGTACTTCACCACATTGCGCACGCGCACGTCCTGGCTCATGGAGCCGTTGGCGGCAGCGAAGTGCAGAGTTCCCTCGGCCTTGGTGTACGTCGGAAACCAGTATTTGCCGTCCACCTGCTCGTAGTAGGTGGTGAACGGAGGCGAGAGGCTCTCATGCCCTTTGCGCAGGTCGTCGGGTACATTCTTGCCGCTGATGAGGACGATCTGCAGATCCTGCTGGTCCACCCAGACGCGGCCTTTGAAGTAGCGCTTGTTCTTTTCGATGACCTTGGGCCCGGCGTCGAAGACGTAGGTGTCGATCTCGTCGACCTTCTGCTTGCCGACGTAGGTGACGTCGTACTGGGGCAGGTCGGCGGTGGTGAGGACGAAGGGCAGGCGGTGTTCGAGATCGTCGAAGTCCTTGCGCTCCAGGATCAGGCGCTCGATGGTGTTCTGCGGAGCGAAGATCACGTTTTCGTTCCGCGTTCCGTCCTTATTCAGGCCGACGTCGGTGACCTGGAAGTATTCGCCGTCGGGCTTGTTGTTGTCGTCATTGATGGTCTGGAAGCGGACGCTCTGGCGGAAGGTGTAGTTAGCGCGGGCCTCGGCGAACTGCGCTTCCTTCGCACCGAAGGAGGCGATGATCTCCTCGGCGGTCTTGCCCGTCGGCGGGGAGGGGTCGAGTTTGCCGAATCCCTCCTGATCCTGCGCCTGCGCGCCCAAAGCCAATCCCATGAGTAACAGAGCCAACCAACGCATCGGAAATCCCTCGTACCAAGGTTAGACGCAACAAGCGCGCGCGAGTAGCAGTATCCTTTTTCTCATGGCCTTTCAGCGCTCCCGTCAAGGCAAACCCCCCGCAACCGAGGCGGAGCTTTTTGAATACGCAGTGAAGACGCTGGGATCGAAGATGCGCAGCGTCCGCGATCTCCGTCGCCTGATGGCGTTGCGCGCAGAACCGGGTGCCGAGGGCGAGGCGCAGATGGACCGCATCATCCAGCGGCTGGAAGAGTTGAAATACCTCTCCGACCCACGGTTTGCGGCCGATTTCACACGGCTTCGCCAGGAAAATCAGAGCTTTGGCCGCCGGCGCGTCCAGCAGGACCTGACGAACAAGGGCATCGACAAGGAGCTGGTGCAGTCTACGCTGGAGACCGCCTACGAAGACGTAAATGAGGTCGCCCTGGCGAAGCAGTACGTCGAGCGCAAGCGCATCAAGATTCCGCAGGATCAAAAGGAGACGGCGCGGGTTTTGCGGCGGCTGATTCGGGCGGGCTTCTCCACGCCGACGATCTTCAAGGTGCTTCGCGAGCTAAAGGCGCCGATTGAAGAACTGGATGTCGAGGGGTTCGAGGAACCGGAGACGTAGACCCTGCATCCAAACGGCATGGCCTCGGTCGCCGACAAATTGAAGCCACTGACACCCAGGAGCCCCCTGTGGCGCAAGGTCTGCGGCTGGGTTCTGATCGTTCTCGGCCTGGCGGGTTGCGTTCTGCCGATTGCGCCGGGCATTCCGCTGCTGGTCGCTGGCCTGGCTCTCCTGGCGAAGGATTACGCCTGGGCGTGCGATCTGTTGGAGAATGGGCGCAAGAAGTGGGACGAGTGGAAGGCGCGTCGATCGAAGTGAGCGAAGCGAAGACGATCGTTGGAATCGACTGGTCTGGCCGCGTGGACGTCGCAGGGCAACGCCGCCACATCGTGGCTGCGGTCTGGAACCAGGGCAAGGTCCGCGTGGAGAGTGGCAGAACCCGCGACGAGATTGCTGACTGGCTGATCGCTCTCGCAGAGAAAGAGCCTGCGCTCGCGGTGGGCTTCGATTTCTGTTTCAGCTTCCCGGCGTGGTTCGTGCGCGACGAGCACGGAGCGAAGTCCGCACCGGAGTTCTGGCGGATCGTTGCTGCGGAGCATGGTGAGCGCTGGCTTGCGCGGGAGACGACGCCGGGAACACACGATCGCCGCTTCTGGGGAAAGCCGCACAAGCGGCCTGCGGAGTTTAGCGGGGAGAACCTCCACCGCATGATGCGCGCCACCGACATCGACTGCAAGCTGGTCGCTCACATCCCCGAAGAACAACGGCAGATGCGCATAAAAGGCATCACGCCGAAGTCGGTCTTCCAGATCGGCGGTTCTGGCTCAGTCGGCACGGCGAGCCTGCGCGGCATGCCGACGTTGATCCGCCTGCGGGAGGCGGGCTTCCGCATCTGGCCGTTCGATCGACCCGATCCCAAGATGCGTGCGCCTGTGGTGGTGGAGATGTACTCCCGCCTGAACACCGGGCCGGTCCACAAATCGAATCCCGAGGCGCGTAAGACGTATCTCACGCGGAAGAACAAAGAAGACCCGGCCTATGCGGCTATCGGACGCACGGCGATGGCGAAAGCGCTCGCGGGGGAGGACGCCTTCGACGCGCTGGTGAGCTGCATGGTGATGGCCGAGCGCCGAGGGGAGTTTGCAACGCTGCCTCGACCGCGCGATCCGCTTTATATGTTGGAAGGCTGGACCTGGGCGCCGGAGCCGTCCTCCTGAGACGAAGCCTGCCGTGTGGAAGGCTGCTTTTCGTCGTAGAGGGCAAGGTCGCTCTGGTGGAGTAGCTCCGCAAGCTGCGTGTAGGCTGCGGGGCGTGTGACGGCGCCGATACTCACGCTGACGGAAAACGTCTCGCCAGAGGGCGTCTGCAAGGTAAGTTTGCTCATGGCAACGCGCAGTCGCCTGACGATAAAGTCGACCGTCTCTTCGCCTGCGTTCGGCAGAAGGATAAAAAACTCATCGCCACCGACGCGCGTGATCAGGTCGCTTGGACGCAGAGTCTTTTTCAGAACCTCCGCCACGCCCGCGAGCGCACGGTCTCCGGCTGTATGGCCCAGGGTGTCGTTGATGCTCTTGAAACGGTTGATGTCGAGCATGAGAGCGGAGCAGTGCCAGCCATGCCGCGCGGCTAGAGCGAGTTCATGGCTGGCCAGAATCTCCAGGCCGCGACGGTTCAGCAGGCCGGTGAGGGGATCGGTGATGGCGCGGCGTTCCAGCTCTGCTCCCTGCCGCAGGTTGTCGATCCAGAGGAAACACAGAGCGCTTCCGGCGATGGCGATCAGACCGCTCCAGGAAAATCCCGCGTCGGCTTGATGGTGCCTGATGGCAACGGTGATACGAAACATCGTTGCAACGATATGCATGCCCAGGAGAGCGACGATTCCCCGGGCCGCGGGAGCGATGACCTTGTCGTCGGAACGAAGCAAGAGAACGATGGTGCAGATGCGCATGACCAGCATCACGAACGTGGCTTCGACCGTCCGCAGAAGGACGTTAGGCTGCACGAAGGTGAAGTAGGCGTAGTTGGCCACGGTCGCGGCATCGAGCGCGATCAGGTAATAGAACGGGCCTTTGCCCTGGCCGGTCGTCTCCGAGACAGCCCGGGTCATGAAGACGCTGAGCAGCATGAAGAGCGCGTTGCCGAGAATAATGCTGTAGAGGGGAGAGATGTTCCCACGCTCTGCCTGCAGAAGCAGGCCAACACCACCGCAGAGATAACCTGCCGCAAACCAGTCAGGTCCCTTGTCGGAACGCTCGCGGCGCTGCGTCCGGAAGGCCAGCACGACAACGATGCCGAGAAAGATCAGCATTCCAGCCTGCATGATGAAGAGGGTATGGCGATCCATAAGGGGCCCATCCACGGGACTGCAAAGATTTTAGAGTCTGTGATGTTTCAGATGATTGCAAAATGAAATCCTGGGGTGCCGGTCGTAACGGGATCGAAGCCAAAAATCCCATCAATGAGCAGAAGTGTGCGAGTGAAGGCACAATAGCGCAGTAGGATGATGGTCAGTAAGACTTACTAGAA
>JAHFTZ010000417.1 GCA_023265355.1 Terriglobus sp. | reverse complement strand
GTCGACGAAGCCTTCGTTCTTCGCGTGTCGGACAAGCTGAAGCTCGCCGCCACCGCGCCGCTGCTCTGCGCCGGCATCACCACGTACTCTCCGCTCCGCCACTGGGGTGTGAAGAAAGGACAGAAGGTCGGCATCGTCGGACTCGGCGGTCTCGGCCACATGGGCGTGAAGTTCGCCAATGCATTCGGCGCACGCGTAGTGCTCTTCACGACTTCGGCCGGCAAAACGCAGGACGCTCTCCGCCTCGGCGCCCACGAAGTCGTGGTCTCAAAAAATGCGGACGAGATGCTCAAGCACGCCGGCACCTTCGACTTCATTCTCGACACCGTTTCCGGTGACCACAACATCAACGCCTATCTCGATCTACTCAAACTTGACGGAACGCTGACGCTGGTTGGCGCGCCATCGAATCCTGTGCCGGTCATGGTGGGGAGCCTGCTCTTCCGGCGTCGCCAGTTTGCTGGATCGATCATCGGCGGCATCCGCGAAACACAGGAGATGCTCGACTTCTGCGCCGATCACGGCATCGCCTCCGACATCGAGATGATTCCCATTCAGCAGATCAACCAGGCCTACGCACGCCTCCTAAAAAGCGATGTCAAGTACCGCTTCGTCATTGACATGGCATCGCTGAAATAAGGCTGAAGTAGAACTAACGACGAAGAGACGGGGGTCTGGCCGTTCACAAAATGAGCCGGTGGAGCGACGGGCGCCCTCGCCCGTCCTCCACAGCCGCTAACGCAAACAGACTCATGCCCCAGCCGCGAAACTACGCCAGCTATTCCTCTAATTCCCGTTGACGCGCTCTCCGGACGAAACTACATTCGCCCACACGACGGCCGTGCTCTGTTTCCCTTGATGTATTATTCGCCCTTCCGCAAGCTCTCCGATGAAGACCTGGCTTCAGTCGTCGTTTCCTGCGCTACGTTCCACCCGTATCGAACCCCTTCCGCGCACTCAGTTGAACCTGATGAGAACATTGGAAGCAGCCCAAGAGCAGAAGTTATTCCGGGCCAGAAGTCCGCTTATGGGAAGTGCGGTGCCGTCGGAATGCTGAGCCAGCCCAAACTTCCTAGAACCCCGTTAATGGGATGGTCCGCCGCCTCTCCCGTATGGGACGGGGGTATAAGAGGTGAACGGAGGAGGCGTCCCATGGAAATTCACACGATGGGCATTGATCTGGGAAAGACGGTTTTTCATCTGGTGGGGCTTAACCACCGCGGCGAAGTCGTGGTGCGCAAGAAGTTCTCGCGCAAGCAACTGCTGCACTTCACGGCCAATCTGCGGGTCGAGTTGATTGGCATGGAGGCGTGCGGGGGAGCGCATTTTCTCGGCCGGGCGCTGCGCGAACAGGGACATGAAGTACGTCTGATTCCGGCGCAGTATGTGAAGCCGTTTGTAAAGACGAACAAGAATGACTATATCGATGCGGAGGCGATCGCCGAGGCCGTGGGACGACCGAAGATGCGCTTCGTACCGATCAAGAGCGATGCTCAACTGGATCTGCAGTCGCTACATCGGGTGCGCGAGCGCTGGGTGATGCGCCGCACAGCGGTGATCAACCAGATTCGGGGACTGCTGCTGGAGCGTGGCATAACGGTACGCAAGGGACGGTGCCATGTGGAAGCGGCATTACCCAGGATCCTGGAAGACGGCAACGCCAAGCTGTCGGGCGCATTGCGAGTACTCCTGGCGCAACTACAACTGGAACTAGATCACTTGCAGCGGCGGATCGACGAAGCCGATGCCGTGATCCAGCAGACCGCTGGCGAAAACGAAGCCTGCCGACGGCTGGTAGCGATCCCCGGCATCGGGCCGGTGACAGCGACCGCAATCATCGCGGCCATCGGCAACGGAGCGGCCTTTGCCAAGGGTCGAGAGTTCGCGGCCTGGTTAGGGGTGGTTCCAAGAGAACACTCCACCGGCGGCAAGCAAAAGCTGCTGGGAATCGGCAAACGTGGCAACTCTTACTTGCGAAGATTATTCGTGCAAGGAGCGCGTGCCGTCCTGCAGCATAGAGCGAAACAATCTTCCGGTCTCAGTGCGTGGCTGGCCCAACTCACATCCCGCACCCACCGAAACGTCGCGGCACTGGCCTTGGCCAATAAGTTGGCCCGCATGGCGTGGGCGGTGCTCGCTAAGAATGAAGCGTATCGATCCCCGCTGTTGGTCAGTCCGACTGGCCTGCAGATGACGCCTGGCTGAGGCCAGGCTTGGAAATCGCATGCGCGATTCCCACATCTGCAACCCAGCGGCTACTACGAGTTGAATGATTTTTTGCCAGGTCTGCTGGCGAACCATGAGATGGCACAACGGTCGAACCCGGCGCTCTCGAAACCTGTGGTCCAGAAAAGTCTTCCAAGACTGCCCCGTTAAATAGGAAGAGGGCGCAGCGCATTCCATCCTGGCCCGGAGCCTTGTGCTCCAACAAAGGCCGTATACATTTGCGCAGACCAACCCGTCATCCTCACTTTTCGCTTGCGACAAAGCGGCGGACCATACATTCTGGACCCTGTTGGTCCGTAAGCCCTTGTGACTGGTTCTCTGCTAGACTGCGGCTCGCAAATCCAGCACGTTCTGTGCCCGGAAAATTCTCGAAATCTGAAGGAGCAACGTCATGGCAAGAAGTGCCGGCAAGAAACCCACTGCGGCGGATGCCGAAATCTGCATCAAGTTCTATGACCTGCGCCGCGAGGCGGAGATGCGAAAAGCTCGTAACTGGTTCGGCATGTGGATGCCGCAATCGTTCGACGACTTCATGAAAATCAGCATGAATTTCACTGCACCCGAGAACGCCTGGTTTCGGCAGGTCCTGACCTACTGGGAAAATGCGGCGTCGCTGGTGCTGCGCGGAGCCGTCCACAAAGACCTGTTCATGGACTGGAACCACGAGATGATCTTCGTGTACGTGAAGATCAAGCCGTTCCTGGCGCAGATCCGCTCGCACTTCAA
>JAHFTZ010000416.1 GCA_023265355.1 Terriglobus sp. | reverse complement strand
GCTCTGTTGCTCGAAGAGGCCGGGTGGGAGTTTCACGCGGCGGAGTCTGGCGAAGCAGCCCTGGCTCTTCTGCCAGCGCTGCAACCCCAGGTCGTCCTCAGCGATCTTCAGATGCCCGGTCTGTCCAGCGAAGATCTGGTTCGCTCTCTTCGCTCCGTGCTTCCCGAAACCACGAAGGTCTTTGCCATGTCTGCGACGCAGAGGATATCCCGAGCGAAGGACATCTTCGACGGCTTCCTCCTGAAGCCCTTCACCGTCGAAGATCTGACGGCCGCATTTGAGGCTGGCGGAACACAGCAGGTAAAAGCCTCATCAGGCGACCTCAACGAGAGAATCTGGCAGAAGCTCATGGCTTCCATGCCGCGGTCACAGGTCTTTGCACTCTATGAATTTGCCCTGCAGGACGCTTCTACCCGCGTCGAAAGCATGCGGACCGCGCTCTCACAACAGGACCACGTAACGCTGCGAGCCCAGGCACACGCCCTCAGAGGATCTGCTGGCATGATCGGTGCGGATACCTTGCGCTCCCTCGCTGCGGCTATCGACGACACTCCGCCCACCGCGGCCATCCCGGTACCGTTAGAACGACATCTAACCGATTTGCTGTCTGGTATTTGCCGTCTACGCAGTATCCTGCTGGAACGCTCCATAACTTGATCGAGTACGTTTACGGTGTGCTTGTATGACTGTCGCAAAAGATCTCGGAAAACTTCCACCGGCAAAAGTCGCGCGTCCCATCATTCGCCTCGTCGTCGCCGATGATCATCCTGTAGTTCGCTTCGGCGTAAAGAACATGCTCATGGCGGACCCCGGCTTTGAAGTGGTTGCTGAAGCTGAGGACGGCGACGTTGCCATTACGCAGGTGCTCGAGCACGAGCCAGATATCCTTCTTCTGGACGTCCAGATGCCACGTCTTCCCGGCCTGGAAGCCATGCGTGCCATCATGTCCCGTTCTCCTCGCGTCAAGATCATCCTGCTGACCAGCACCATCTCCACGCAGCAGGTCATCGAAGCCCTCCAGATCGGCGCACGCGGTATCGTGCTCAAGGACTCGGTTGCTGGCGATCTCGGCGAGAGTATCCGTGCAGTGGCCAGCGGAGACTACTGGATCGGCGGAGAGCGCGTCGTGAATCTCGTCATGGCGCTCCACGGCCTGATGCAGAAGGCCGCCGCTCAGCCTGAACGCAAGACCTTCGGCCTCACACCGCGTGAACTCGAAGTCGTCGGCTGCATCGTCGAAGGCTGCTCCAACAAAGACGTAGCGCGGGAGTTCACGATCTCGGAAGAAACGGTCAAGCGCCATCTCTCGAACATCTTTGATAAGACCGGTGTCTCCACGCGTCTTGAACTCGCGCTCTTCGCGATCAGTCACAAACTCGTGGTCTCGGACTAACATCAGAGTCCACAGCACTGATGCCCATTGAGCGGGTAAAGATGCTCAGGAAGCAAGAAATAAACTCATCCTACCTACGCCATCTTCTTCGCATCCGACAGAGGGTATGCGCAGCCAGTCTGCGTCCACGAAGGAGAAGCACGAACCATGAAAATTGCTCGGTACGCATTTCTTACTCTGCTTTCAGCAGGTATTTCCCTCTCTGCCTCGGCACAGGAACCAAACCCCACAAATGACGCGCACACCGCACAGTCGAACGGCATCCAGAACGGTGGCCGTCCTGTCAGCGAAATCAACGGTGTTCCCCTCTATCGCGTGAATGTTGTGCAGCGTGATCTCGATGCAGTGAACTACCTGCACCGCTCCGGCTCCACGCGCATCGGCTTCCAGGGCACGGTACTTCTGCCCGGTGCCAAGGGTGAAGCCAAGGTCGAGAGCCAGCGCGGCACCATTCATGTCGATGCCAAGTTTCAGGGCCTTACGCCCGCCAGCGGCTTCGGCCCGGAGTATCTGACCTATGTCCTCTGGGCCATCACGCCCGATGGCACACCCTCCAACCTCGGCGAAGTCCTTCCCGCAGGTACGAAAAATAACATCGAAGTGACGACCAATCTTCAGTCCTTCGGTCTGATCGTCACCGCAGAGCCTTACTTCGCCGTAAAGGTTCCTTCCGATGTAGTCGTTCTGCAGAACGTCATCCTCCAGGACAAGACCTCGGGCGTTCTGGAAAAGGTAAACGCAAAGTACACCCTGCTGCCGAAAGGACTCTACACGGCGCAGACCGCCGGTTCGAAAACAGTTCTCGATCCAATCACGCGCAACGAGCACTCTCCGCTTGAGCTCTACGAAGCACATAACGCATACAACATCGCCCGCCTCGCCGGCGCCGATCACTATGAGCCGGGCATCATGGCCCAGGTCCGCACGAATCTGAAGAACGCGGACGACATGGATGGTTCCAAGAAGCGCGACGAAAAGATGGAGATCACCTACGCGCGTGAGGCTGTGCAGCGCGCCGAAGACGCCCGCATCTCCAGCGTGCGTAAGCGTATCGCGGAAGAGCGTCAGGCCGAAGTAGACGCACGCCAGGCAGCAGAATCCCAGGCGCAGCAGTCCGCCATGGCAGCGCAGCAGTCGCAGCTTGAAGCGGCAAAGGCTCAGGCTGAAGCGGAGCGCTCTGCCGCAGCGAAGGCACAAGCAGACGCACAGCGTGCTCAGGCAGAAGCAGCAGCCGCTTCCGCTAACGCGAATGCCGATGCCGCACGTGACGCCGTCGTGAAGCTGCGTCAGCAGATGCGCGACCAGTTGAACTCTATCCTTGCCACCAAGGAAACCGAACGCGGTCTCGTCGTCAGCCTCTCCGACGTCCTCTTCGACTCCGGCAAGTACACGCTCAAGGGCGACACTAAGATCTCTCTGGCCAAGGTTGCGGTCATCGTCGCCTCGCATCCTGACCTCAAACTTCAGGTCGAGGGTTATACCGATTCCGTTGGCTCCGATGATCTGAACCAGAAGCTCAGCGAAAATCGCGCCAACTCCGTGAAGGCTTTACTGATCGCGAAC
>JAHFTZ010000415.1 GCA_023265355.1 Terriglobus sp. | reverse complement strand
TCAGCACCAAATCGACCCTTAACAACGCGCTCCGCCGCGTGCTCGCTCGCGAACGCCTGCTGCATCGCGGCATGAAGCGGAACGACATCGACGCGCTCCTCAAGACCCCAGTTCTGCAAACCGCAACCGTCAGCAACGGACACGTCTCCAAATCGAATACGACCAACGGCTTCTACGCCGCCTACGCGCTTTTCTTTCTCATGTACTTCGTGGTCATGCTGCACGGCATCAACGTCGCCAGCTCAGTCGTGGAGGAAAAGAGCTCGCGTGTCTTTGAAGTAATGCTCGCCACCGTAAAACCCTCCGACATGATGGGTGGCAAACTTCTGGGGGTAGGTGCCGTCGGACTTACGCAGGTAGGCATCTGGGTACTTTGCATAGCGGCCCTGCTTTTCACGCCCGCGCTCGCGCTTATGGGCGCGGGAGACTTCAAGCTTCAACTCTCGGGCTTTCAGCTCGTTGCGTTTGTGCTCTTCTTCGTTCTTGGCTTTATGCTCTATTCGTCCATTGCCGCAGCGGTAGGCGCGCTCGTCAGTTCGGAACAGGAGCTGCGCCAGTTCAACATGGTCATTGCACTTCCCATGGCAGTGAACACCTTCGTGCTTGTTCCTGTCATCACGGCGCCGAATTCGCTTTTATCTACCATCCTCTCCTTTATCCCGACCTCTACCCCTTTGCTGATGTTCCTCAGGCTTTCGATCGCTGACGTTCCTCTGTGGCAGATAGGGCTCTCCATCGTGACGCTCAGTCTTTCGATCTGCGCCGTCGTCTGGTTCGCCGCCCGCATCTACCGAGTCGGCATCCTCATGTACGGTAAACGGCCCACTCTGCCTGAAATCCTCCGTTGGATCAAGTACAGCTAGAACCGCTGACCGAGGTACGATGAATGTATGTCCTCCGCAACAACGCCTGACCTCGCGAGCTTCCGCAAGCTGGCAAAGAAACACACCCTCGTACCCGTCTATCGTACCGTCACTGCCGACCTGGAAACGCCTGTTTCGGCCTTTCTCCGGATCGCCGCAGCAGAACCAGAAGCTTTTCTTCTCGAATCGGTAGAAGGCGGCGAGCGCGTAGGACGTTACACCTTCATCGGGATCCGTCCTTATAAAAAGATCGTCTCGCGCGGCACAGAGATTCTGCTGACAGAGAAAAAGAAGACGAAGAGGATCACCGGCGACGTCTTCGTCACGCTGAAACAGGCGCTCAGCGAACACAGGCCCGCCCAGCTTCCGGGCCTGCCGCCTTTCACCGCAGGTGCCGTTGGATTTTTCGCCTACGACGTAGTCCGTCAGATCGAAAAGCTTCCCTCCATCGCGGCCGATGAACTCGGTGTCCCAGATGCCTGCCTCATGTTCTTCGACGAGATCCTTGCCTTCGACCACGTCCGCAAAGAGATCTTTCTGATCCTCACCGCCGACCTGACACGCCAACCCGACATCAATGCGGCCTACGCCCAGGCACTTCGCAGACTCGGCAGCCTGTAGCGACGCCTCGCCTCGCCCCTGCCCAAATCAAAACGTCGGAAGCCAACTACCGGAAAGCTCGAACTCTCGCACCGGACAGCCAAGCGCGATTACATGAAGTCCGTTCAGAAGGTGAAAGAGTACGTCGCTGCGGGAGACATCTTCCAGTGCGTCCTCTCCCAGCGCTTCGACTGCACGCCCGGCGTCGACGCCTTCGAGATCTACCGCTCGCTACGCATCGTCAACCCCTCGCCGTATATGTACTTCCTCCGCTTTCCCATGGAGAAGGGAAGCAAGACCTCGGCGGCACACATCGTGGGCTCCTCTCCGGAACTCCTCGTGCGCGTTCATGACGGACAGATCGAATATCATCCCATTGCTGGCACTCGTCCTCGCGGCACCGACGCGGCACATGATCGCGCGCTCGAAGCGGACCTCCGCGAAGACACGAAAGAAGTCGCGGAACACGTCATGCTCGTCGACCTCGGCCGCAACGATCTCGGCCGCGTCAGCGAATATGGCTCGGTGAAAGTCAAGGAGTTGATGTTCGTCGAACGCTACTCCCATGTGATGCACCTCGTCTCCTCTTTGGAAGGAACGCTGCGCAAAGACATGGAGCCGCTCGATGCCTTCCGGGCATGCTTTCCCGCAGGCACACTCTCCGGTGCCCCTAAAATCCGCGCCATGGAGATCATCGAAGAACTCGAACCGGCGCGCCGCGGCGTCTACGGAGGCTCGGTCTTCTACGCGGACTTCAATGGAAATCTGGACTCTTGCATCGCCATCCGCACCCTGTTCATGGACGGAGAGCGCGGACATATTCAGTCAGGCGGAGGTGTCGTTGCAGACTCCGTAGCCCAGGCCGAGTTTGAAGAGACGGTCAACAAATCTAAAGCTGTAGTCCGTGCGATCGAACGGGCACGTGCACAATAGGGACATCATGCACCCGATAACCACGCCTACTCACGAATCGTTCGATATCGCCAGCATGTCGAAGTCGGACAGCTATAAACTGCTTGCCTCGGTCATCCTGCCGCGCCCCATCGCTTGGATCACGTCGCGTGCGGCAGACGGCGGCTTGAACGCAGCTCCGTTCTCCTTCTTTAATATCGTCTCCTCCGACCCTCCCCTGATCGCGGTCAGTTTTTCCGACGCTTCGGACCGTGAAGGAAAAGACACCCTTGCCAACATCCGCGAGCATGAAACCTTTGTGGTGAACCTGGTATCGCGAGAACTCGCCGAAGCCATGAACATCACCGCCACAAACGCACCTCGCGGGACGGACGAAACGGCTCTGGCCGGGCTCACTTTATCTCCATCTGTCGTGATTGATGTACCGCGCATCGCGGCATCTCCCGCTTCGCTGGAGTGCCGCCACTACCAGACCATTGAACCCGGCGGAACGAGCACCATCGTTCTCGCCAGCATCCTCTACGTGCATGTACTTACAGAAGCCTTTGAAGACCGGGAACGGCTCTATATCGATCCCCGAAAGC
>JAHFTZ010000033.1 GCA_023265355.1 Terriglobus sp. | reverse complement strand
CCCGCTGCAAAGCCGTACGTCCCATGGCCGAGATAGATCTGGTTCGCATACAGCTCAAAGATCTGGTCCTTCGTAAAATGCCGCTCGATCTGGATCGTAAGAAAGATCTCCAGGATCTTGCGCTAGTAGGTCTTCTCCGCAGAGAGAAAGAGGTTGCGCGCGAGTTGCATCGTGAGCGTGCTGGCGCCTTGCCCACGTCCATGCGAGTGCATGTCCAGGTATGCCGCTTCGACTAACCGAATCGGGTTCACACCTGCATTCTTCTCAAAACTCTTGTCTTCGATGGAGAGAATCGCATACCGCAGCACGGGAGGAAATTCGCTGTACGGCACGACGACGCGGCGCTCCAGCGCAAAGCTCCCAAAGCTGCGACCATGCACGTCCAGTAGCTGTGTGGTTGTGTTGGGGCGGTAGCGCTCCAGGTCCGCCATCTGCGGCAGCTCCGTGGAGTAGATGAGCATCAGCCCAACCAGCCCGCCAAAGATCGCCGAAGCCCCCAGCATGACGTAAAACGCCGAGCGCCGAGCCACCTTGCGGTTGGCAAACTTCGGCACACGGAAGCGCGCTCCACCCTGCTCTTCTAAAAGGAGGTTGCGGCCGGAATCATCTCTGTCGAAGGGACTTCGCACGAAACTTCACCTTAGCATGCAGAGCGAGACAAACGCTTAAGCCGCCTTGGCCTTCAACAGCTCCAGCGCCTTCGACAACTGATCGTCAACCTTGGCCGTAGGCTTCTGCGGAGTCACGGGCTTCGCCACAACGCCAGGAGTCTTCGGCGCGTCGTCATCATCGCCATCATCGTCCGCAGTTGCGTCATCCGCAGCCGAAGCGACGAGAACACCTGGCGTCACGCCGTCATCCTGCAGCTTCTTTCCGCTTGGGCCCTGATATTTCGCAATCGAAAGGATCAGCGCAGCGCCATCCGGCAGCTCGAAGGTCTTCTGCTGCGAAGCGTCGCCAAAGGTCTTCTCTCCTACAAGCTCTGAACGCTTCGAATCCAACAGCGCCGCCGCAACCAGCTCCGCCGGTCCGGCTGTACCGTTGTTCACCAATGTCACCATGGGTGCGGTCGCCGCCACGGCCTTGCCCGCATCAGCGGTGAAGACCTGCTTCTGCACCTTCTGACCCTCAAGCGTGGCCAGCGTTCCCGTCTTGATGAAGAAGTTCGCCAGCTTCAGCGCCTCCGTAGTGTCGCCCGTCGAAACATCGCGCAGATCCAGAAGGATCTTCTTCGTGCCCGTCTTGGACATGGCCTTCAGCTTCTGCTCGACCTGCTGGACGTGCTCTTTATCCAAAGCCTCGGGTTTCACATACAGAATGCTCGCCTGCTCGTAAAACGTCTCCAGCGTCGCCGGCAGAACCAGGTTCGCGCGCGTCAGCGTCAGACGCTTCTCCGGTCCGGCGTGGCGCGGATCCACAACGCCGATGGTCAGCGTGGTTCCTGGCTCGCCCTGCAAAAGTGCCTGCACCGTCACCACGGCGAGGTTCATCGTGCTCTTGTCTCCAATGGATTGAAGAATATCGCCATCGGAGACGCCCGCCTTGTCCGCCGGGCTATCCGGAACTACGCTCACCACCGTCGCATAACCGTATCGCTTGGCTACGTTGATGCCCGTCTGGGCATGCGCACTCTTTTTGTCCGAAGCGAGGGTTTCTTTATAAGCCTTGTACTCTGCGGGGTTGAGATAGCTGGAGTTTCCATCGAGCGTCTCCGCCAGGCCGCGCAGCGCACCGCTCGTGACCGCGCCCATATTGGGATCTTCCACATAGTCCGACTGCACGTGCCGCAGTACTTCGCTGTACACCTGCATCTGGCGGTACGCGCCCTCCTGCGGATCGCTGGCAGCGCTCACGTGGCTCGTATTCGCACCCACAAACGCGGTCAGCACCACACCCACAGACAGGGCAAGCAGAAAGATTCGGAACGACTTCGGCATGGGCACTCAGCTCCAGAAACAGAAAGAAACAGATAGGACAGCGCAAAGCACAGGACGCACCTGCACTTTAGACGCAGCGCCCTGGGAAAATGATACTCTCTGCCCCTGAAGGGAGTATGGCCCGGCGAAAGGAATGTGATTTTGAATGGTGGCGGTGACTGGGATCGAACCAGTGACCTACGGGTTATGAGTCCGTCGCTCTAACCATCTGAGCTACACCGCCAGGTGTTGACGCGGAACGCGGCATAGCCTGCTTCCAACTTCACCATCTTATCTCAAAAACAGACGCATTTCGCAGGAATTGCCCGCCACGCTTGGAAGCAGACAGGCCCTGGCCTATCCTGATCAAGCTAGATCTACGTGGCTTTCGCCACCGAAGGAACACCTTTTGCGCATCCTCGCCGTCATTCCGGCCCGCCTCGAATCCACACGCCTTCCCCGCAAAGTCCTCCGCGAGATCGCCGGAAAACCCCTCCTCGCCTGGGTCGTCGAAGCCGCCCTGCGCGTCTCGCAACTCGACGGTGTCATCGTCGCCGTCGACTCCGAAGAGGTCGCAAACCTCTGCCGACAGCGTGGTTGGACCTACCAGATGACTTCTCCCGACCTCGCCAGCGGCACCGACCGCATGTACGCCGTCGCCGAAGCTCTTGAAAAGACACATCCTGCGGATATCTACGTCAACATCCAGGGCGACGAACCTACCCTGACCGAACACCACATCGAAGCCCTTCTGCGCCCCTTTGACCTGGGAGAACAGGTGCAGGCCACCACTATCCGCGTCCTCTGCACACCGGAGAACATCTCTAACCCGAACGCCGTAAAAGTAGTCACCGGCCCGGACGGACGCGCTCTTTACTTCTCCCGCGCCACCATTCCCTACGATCGCGAAAACACCGGCAAGGTCCAGTACTGGAAGCACATCGGCCTTTACGCCTACCGCGCCGCGACGCTCAAGCGCTTCGCCACGCTGCCACCCTCGGCCCTCGAACAGATCGAGCGCCTCGAACAGCTTCGCCTTCTGGAAAACAACATCGCCCTGTATGTGGAAACCGTAGACCACGACACGGTCGGCGTGGACACCGAAGAAGACCTCCGGCGCGTAACCACCCTGCTGTCACCGAAACCCTGACCCGTGCCCCATTCTTTCGCGGCTTCTTGCGAAAGGGTGGTTATGCGCAAAGCACATCCTTCGATGGAGCGAACATTCTAATTGGGACGGAAGCCTCGTCATTTCGACCGAGACTTCACGCAGTGAAGACGAGCGGAGAAATCTGCTTCTGTTATGTGCCGAAGGCACATCCGATCGCGCTACGCGCGATAACAAAAGCAGATCTCTCCACTCACGCTGCGCGTTCGGTCAAGATGACGAAAATTACGATAAGCCACAGGCACCCGCGAAGCGAGCCGTCGAGCGAAACCTCAATTACCGCACAACATCCAAACTCACCCGCAACCGCTCCCCCACATCCACCCGAACCGACTCCATGGACTCCACAACCCACATCGCATCACCCAGATCTTCCAGAGCATGTGTCCCCAAAACGCCCAGAAGCTTCGCCCCGGCAGCTTTCCCAGATTTCAAACCGGAGGGAGCATCCTCCACCACCAGGCAATCCTCCGCAGGAATCCCAAGCACCTTCGCTCCAGCCAGATAAGGATCCGGAGCAGGCTTCCCCCGCTCCACTGAATCCGCACTGATCAGCCGCGTCGGAATCGGCAGACCCGCAACCTCCAGACGCGCAATCACCAACCGGCCCGTCGCGGAGGTCACAATCGCCCAGCGCTCCTTTGGCAGACTCTCCAGCAGAGCACGGACACCCGGAAGAATAATCAGATCCTCGGTATCCGCGATCTCGATCTCTTCGATGACGCGAAGACCCTCCTCCACGTCCTTCTCCGGAATCAGCCCCTGGATAATCTCGCGCGCTCTCTGCCCGTGGGGAATCTCGTAGGTCTCCCAGTTGGGAAGGCCGTACATCTTCGCCCACTTCCGCCAGCTTCGCCGCACCGATCCGATCGAACTCACCAGCACCCCGTCCATATCGAACAGGAAACCGCCTACCTCGACTTCGATCACGCAGACTTCCCTTCCAGCACAAACTGCTCCGCCGCCTTCAGAATCTTCTCCACGCTTTCCTGTGAGCATGACTCGGAATAGACGCGCAGCAGCGGTTCCGTTCCGCTCGCGCGCAACAGCAGCCACGTCTCCGCCGCATTCTTCTTCGACGCCGCTTCAGGGTTCTCCAGGAAGAATTTGATGCCGTCCATGTTCTCCGTGCGGAGAACACGCATGCCCGCCATCTCCTTCAGACCGCTCGAAGCTCGCGCAATCGCGGACTTCTTCAGCGTGTCATCGATGTGCATATCGATGCGCCCATACTGGTGCTCGCCAAACTCCGCCTGCAGCATCGCTACGAGTTGGCCGAGGGTCTTCTTCTCCTCCGCCATCACGTTCGCAATCATCAGCGCATTGAAGACGCCATCTCGCTCCGGCAGATGCTTGCTGATACCGACGCCGCCGGACTCCTCGCCGCCGATCAGAATGTCATTCGCCAGCATAAGGTCCACGACGTATTTGAAGCCGATCCCGTGCTCATGCAGCTTGCGCCCGTACTTCGCCGCAATGCGGTCCACCATCTTGGTCGTGTTGAAGGCGCGCGTCACTTCGCCCCCCCAACCCTTGCGCTCCAGCAGCCACCACGTCAGCAGCGCCAGGATCTGATGCGCCGTCACCACGTTGCCGTGCTCGTCCACAGCGCCGATACGATCCGCATCGCCGTCCGTGATCATGCCTGCGTCGCACTTGTTCGCAACGACAGCCTTCTGCGCCTCCGCGATATGCGGCAGAATCGGCTCAGGATTGATCCCCGGAAACAGCGGATTCCGTTCGCTGCGAATCTCCACGCACGGCACGCCGGCCTCGTCGAAGATCCCCTTCAGCAGGCCCGATCCTGCACCGTACATGCTGTCGATCAGGAAGCGCAGACCGGAGTCTTTGATCAGCTTCAGGTCGGCAAACTTCTTCACAGCATCGAGGTACGTAGGTAGAAAATTAACCCGTTCGATGGTTCCCGGAACGATCGCGGCAGGCAGATCCTTGCCGAGAAACGATTCAATCCCCGTCACCATCGACGCCGTAGCCGAACCGCCAAACGGCCCCTTGTACTTGAAGCCATTCCACTGCGCGGGATTGTGGCTCGACGTAATCATCACGCCCCCCGCCGCGCCGCGCTCCCGCACCGCGAATGAAAGGGCTGGTGTCGCCGTCACACGGTCCGCCAGGAACACATTGATGCCCGCAGCAGACAAAACTTCTGCCGTCACCTTTGCAAACGCCTCCGAAGCAAACCGCGTATCCCAACCGATGCATACTCCCTTGGGCGCGTCACCGGCATCCACAACGTAATTCGCAACCGCTGCCGCAGCTACGCGGACATTCGCAAATGTAAAGTCATCTGCAATGATGCCGCGCCATCCGTCCGTTCCAAACTTGACGACCTGGGCCATTAGGCGAGCCCGCCGAAGAACTTCTTCAAACGTTCAATTCCCTTGTCCACAACATCCTCGCTGACTGCGTAGCTGAAACGGATATGTTCGTTAGTACCGAAGGCTTCACCCGGAACCACCACAACGTGTGCTTCGCTCAACAACCTGGCCGCGACATCGGCAGCGGAGTTGATGCCGCCCTTGCCGAAGTACGCACTCACATTCGGATACACATAGAACGCACCCTCTGGCACCGTGCACGTGATGCCCGGGATCTCCTTCAGGCCAGCAAGAATCCTGTCGCGCAGCTTCAGATAACCATCCCGCATCTCGAAGACGCACTCCTGGCTCTCGGTCAGCGCCGCAACAGACGCCCGCTGGACCATGCTCGCTGTGTTCGATGTGCTCTGCGACTGCAGCTTGCTCATCGCCGCAATGATCGGCTTCGGCCCCAGCGCATAACCCGCGCGCCATCCCGTCATCGCATAAGTCTTCGACAGCGACCCGAGCACAACAACGTGCTCCTTGCAATCGAGGAACGATCCGCCCGAAACCAGATTTCCAGAGTAGTTCAGATAGATGTAGCACTCATCCAGCAGCACATACACGCCCTTCTTATGCGCCAGACGAACGATGGCTTCCAGATCCTCAGGAGAGACCACCGCGCCCGAAGGATTTGAAGGCGTATTCAACACAATCGCCTTCGTCTTCTCCGTGATCGCGCCTTCGATCATCTTCGCCGTGATGCGGAAGTTTTCCTCTTCGCGTCCGCGCACGAACACCGGCACGCCACCCGCGTACTGAATGATGTCTTTGAAGCTGACCCAGTAGGGAACGGGAAGGATGACCTCATCGCCGTGGTCCACCAGCACCTGGATCGCGTTGAAGAGCGCCAGCTTGCCGCCGGTGGTAAAAACGCACTCGTCCACGGCATACTGCGTTGCGAAATCCTTCGCGTGCCGCTCCACCACGGCCTTGCGCACCTCGGGGATACCGGCGACTGCGGTGTAACGCGTAAATCCGCTCTCAATCGCGTCGATCGCGGCCTTCTTGATGTGGGCCGGCGTCTGGAAGTGAGGCTCGCCCGCACCAAAGTCCGCCAGATCGATGCCCTGCGCCTTCAAACGCAACGCCTCAGCCGTGATCGCCATGGTCGCGGATACTTCAATTCGACCGATCCGCTCCGTTAACATCGTTTTCGCTTCCGCAACAGTGCTCATGTACTACAGTCTTTCAGATTTCCCCCGCCCCTGAAAAGCCAAACCTGCCATAGCCCTCAGGTGCCCCGTTCTTTCACCAGCTTTATCTGCGTCGCGTGAAGCGCACAAACCGGATCTGTCAGGAAGCGAAAAGCAGATCCCTCCGCTTCGCTGCGGGATGACAAATGAGTGCTGGATCATCAAATCCGGGTGCCCATGTCACGTCTTTGAGACAAAGATTATGCGCGAAGTGCATCCTTTACGAAAACAAAACCAAAGTCACCGCCCCACCACCCGCATCTTTACCGCCCCCTCAGGCCGCAGCGTAATCTTCGCCTGCACCTTTGGCTCGCTCTCCCCCAGAAACTCGAAGCGCCAACGCTGCGCCAGAGTCGCGATGGAAAAAACGCCCTCCATCCACGCAAACCCCTCGCCGATACACTGCCGCCCCCCTCCGCCAAACGGAAAATAGGCAAACTTCGGCCTGCCCGCCTTATTCTCCGCGGAAAAGCGCTCAGGATCGAAGCGAAGCGGCTCCGGATACCATCGCGGATCGCGATGCATCATGTACTGGCTGAAGAACACGTGCGCGCCCTCGGGAATCTCATACGGCCCGACACGCACAGGCCGCATCGCCATCCTCCCCATCGCCCAGGCCGGTGGATACAGGCGCATCGACTCGGCAAAGACCATCTCCGTGTACTTCAGGGCCGCATAGTCCGCCAGAACCGGCAGCCGTCCACCCAGAACTTCGTCGAGTTCGGCATGCAAACGCGTCTCAACCTCTGGGTTCTGGCTTAGCAGATACCACGTCCACGTCAGTGCATTCGCTACGGTTTCGTATCCGGCCAGAAAGATGGTCAGGACCTCGTCGCGCACCTGCTCGTCCGAGAGCCCGGTGTAATCGCCCTCCTCGTCCCGCGAAGAGAGCAACATTGAAAGCAGGTCGCCCTTGTCCTCTTCGCCTCGCAACGAAGCCTCGCGATGCTCGCGGATCAGCCGCCCCACCACCGCATCCAGCCGCGCCTTTGACCTGCGAAACTTGATCACGCCCGGAATCGGGAGATGGACGAACTTTTCCAACTGCGGGAAGGCCACGATGAAGTTATAGAGACCCATGATCGTGTTCACTTCATCGTTGATCGAACGGATCTCCGCCGTCACCTCGGTATCGAAGAGCGTCCTCGCCACGATCTCCAGCGACAACTCCATCGACGCGGCACCAATATCCAGTACCTGCCCCTCGTGCCAACGGTCGCGCTGACTCGCTGCGATGGCAACGATCTGGTCTCCATAGGCCGCGATCCGCTGCCTATGAAACGCCGGTGCCGCAATGCGCCGCGAGCGTATGTGAATCGGGCCGTCCGAGGTGATCAGACCCTCGCCCAACAAGACCTTCATCCGCTTGACCGTGCGCTCTTTTACAAACGCAGAGGCCTGGTTGATCAACACCTCGCGGATGTACTCCGGCTCATTCAGGTAGACGATGGGAGTGCCCAGGAAACGGTACTGCGCCACATTTCCAAACGTCCGCTGCAAATGCTCAAAGAGCAGGATCGGATGCCCCAGCTTTACCCACGGCTTGAAGACGTAAAAGAAAAGCCCTCGCTTCAATCCCGGGAAAGCCACAGCCTCATCGGCAGAAACCGTTACATCGGGAATCGGAGGAGGAGTGGTCATGGTGTTCTTCCAGACTATTCCCACGCAGGTTTTGAGGTTTTCTTGCTTCTTACCTTTGTCATCCCGCAGCGAAGCGAAGGGATCTGCTTTCCTCTCCTGACGAATCAGATCTGCATGAAGTCCCTAATCGTCCCCAGGACTTCCCTCCACCAGATCCACCCCGGTTCCCTCAGGCGCCACCGCGCCGCGCTTATTCGCCAACCGCTCCAACACCAGCGGCGGAATCAACTCCGCCACATCGCCACCCAGGCGATAAACCCCCTTGATCAACCGCGAGGACACGTAGGTGTACTTCTCCGCCGGCATCATAAAGATCGTTTCCAGCTCCGGCGCGAGCTTGCGATTCATCATCGCCATCTGGAACTCGTACTCGTAATCCGAAATCGCCCGAATCCCGCGCAGCAGAGCCCTTGCGCCCTCCTGGCGGGCAAAGTCCACCAGCAAGCCATCGAACGTCGCCACGGAGACGTTGCCAAACGGCTTCACGCACTCGGTCAACATCGCCGCGCGCTCTGCCGTCGTAAACAGCGGCTCCGCCTTGCTCGAGTTCCGCAGGATCGCCACCACAAGGTGGTCCACAATCTTGGCGCCACGCTCAATCAGGTCCAGATGCCCATTGGTCGGTGGATCGAACGTCCCGGGATAAATCGCTTTTACAGTATTCATGCGTACCAGCAGCATAAGCCGCCTCTGGCCCTCAAGCCAAACACATCCGATCCCGCCTCGCTTCCCCTCCATATCCAGGTTTCAACCCCTCAATAAAGCGCATTCTGAAAATTCCGGACGGAAGACGTAGGCTTCTTCGGGAGAGGAGCGTCTGTTCCCTATGAAGACACCATGCTCGATCAGGCCATCCAACCCGCTCTTGCAACCGACATGACCCCCTCCAGCGGACCGACAGCCGTGTCTCCCTTCGAGGACATCGCCAGCGTCCACGCGCTGTACGAAAAGCGCATCTTCCGCTTCCTTCTGCTCTCCCTGAGGGACCGCGACCTGGCCCACAGCATCACACAGGACACCTTCCTGAAGGCATGGAAGGCCCGCGACTCCTTCCGCGGAGAGTGCTCCATCGCGACCTGGCTCACGCGGATCGCCCTCAACCTGGTCCGCGATCACACACGGACAGAGACCTTCCGCTTCTGGAAGCGCGCTGCCGTGGAAGCTGTCAGCGCGGACGATCTCGCGGCGCATCTGCGGCATCCGGCCCAATCGACAGAAAACGCCATGATCGCGAAGGAACGCCTCGCCGAAGTCTGGTCGAAGATCCAGCTTCTCTCCGCGCGGCAACGCACCATCTTTCTCCTGCGTTACGTGGACGAGCTCGAACTCTCGGAGATCGCTACAGCCACGGGTCTGCCGCTCGCCACCGTCAAAAGCCACCTCTACCGCGCGCTCGACTCCTTGCGCACAGATAACCTGCCCGCTGCTCCAAAGCGAGGAAAAAAATGAACCCTCTCAACAGCCATCTTTCCAGCGAAGACTTCGACCTCGCCCTCTTCAGCGTTCCCAGCGCATCGGCAACTGCACATCTCGCCAGCTGCGCCGAATGCACCGGCGACCTCTCCAACCTGCGCACGGGCTTCGCCGATCTACGCCTCTCCACGACCGCGCTTGCCTCGGAAAACCTTCGTGATCTCGACCGGATCGGAGGGGTGCGCACGCTGTTTCCACTGCGCGCACGCCGTACTTTTTTCACAATGCCGCGTCTTGCGCTGGCAACCGCCGCTCTTGCCCTCACTATCGGCGCACCTATGGCCCTGCATCAACGCAATCTGGTACCGGTAGCCGCGACGCCCGCTCAAGCCGCCCCCCAGATCTCGGACGAAGCCCTGCTCACCACGATTCAGAGCGACCTGAACACTTCGGTAGCGACGCCACTTCTCCCACTCACCTCCACGACGTCTACAACAGAAAACCAAAAGGAAGACTAACCATGAACCCCAAGCTTCTCCTTGCTGCCTCCTTGCTCCTGTCTGTTCCTGCTTTTTCGCAGGATGCCACACCTCCTCCGCCACCGGACGGAGCACAGACCCTCCCCGGCGGCGCACCACCTCGCGGCAGAGGCCCCCACGGTCCCGGCGCTATGACCATGCGCGGTGATAAACGTGGCCCCGGCGGAATGGAGCATGGCATGGAAGGCGGCATGCGTGGCCGCGAGAGAGGCCTTCTCCCTCCAGGGATTTGGTGGAAGAACCCCGAACTGACCGCTCGCATCGGTCTCTCTGCGGAGCAGCAGAAGCGCATCGAAGACACCTTCCTGCAGAGTCGCATCCAGCTCATCCACCTGCATGCCTCGATTGAAGAGGAACAGGTCAAGCTTGAGCCTCTCCTCGGCACCAATCCCATCGATCAGGGCAAAGCTCTTGCGCAGATCAACAAGGTCGCCGACCTGCGTGCCGACATGGAAAAGGCCAACGCCAAGATGCTGCTCAGCATCCGCGGCGTCCTCACCGCCGACCAGTGGACCAAACTGCAGGCCGAGCACCACATGCGCGGCGGACGCGGAGACGGCTTCAAGGGCGGACCCAACGGAGGCCCGGGAGGACCTCGCGGAGAGAACGGCCCCGCTCCCCTCGGAGAGTTACCTGCGCCCTCTCCCGCGCTCTAGCAAGGATCGCTTACACAAATAAGAAAAGCCCGGGAAACTCCCGGGCTTTCT
>JAHFTZ010000414.1 GCA_023265355.1 Terriglobus sp. | reverse complement strand
GCGTGAGGTGGTGCCGCGGATGATCGAATCGTAGATCAGGATCACGCGCTTGCCTTCCAGCAGAGCGCGGACGGGGTTCAGCTTCATGCGCACGCCGAAGTCGCGGACGCGCTGCTCCGGCTGGATAAAAGTGCGGCCCACGTAGTGGTTGCGGATGAGGCCGAAGTTGAAGGGGATACCGGATTCGGTGGCGTAGCTGATGGCGGCGGTAACGCCGGAGTCCGGTACTGGAACGATGAGATCGGCTGGAACGCCTGATTCACGGGCGAGGGTCTTGCCCATCTCTTCGCGGCTCTGCTGCACCCAGCGGCCGAAGATGCGGCTGTCCGGGCGGGCGAAGTAGACGTGCTCGAAGACGCAGGAGGCCTGCTTGGTCTCGGTGTTGAAGTAGCGCGAGGTGACTCCGTCTTCGGAGACCATGACGAGTTCGCCGGGTTTGATATCGCGTTCGTACTTGGCCTTGAGGAGATCGAAGGCGCAGGTCTCTGAAGCGAAGACGAAGGTGTCCGGGGCGCCGTCTTCGCCCTTGATGCGGCCCATCGAAAGCGGTCGAAAGCCGTGCGGATCGCGCGCGGCGAAGATGCGGTTGCGCGTCATCATGACGATGGAGAAGGCGCCTTCCACCTGCGAGAGCGACTCTGCGATGCAATCCACAAGGGTGCTGTGCTTGGAGTGCGCGATGAGCTGCACGATGATCTCGGAATCGGAGGTGGTGGAGAAGATCGCGCCGTCGCGCTCCAGGCGCTCGCGGGCTGTGCCGAGGTTGACCAGGTTGCCGTTGTGGGCGATGACGATCTGGCCCTTGGTGCTTTCAACCGAGATGGGCTGCGCGTTCAGAAGAGCGGAGTCACCAGTTGTGGAGTAGCGAGTGTGGCCGATGGCGATGTGGCCGGGAAGCTTTTCGAGGACTGGATCGGTGAAGATCTCGGAGACGAGACCCATGCCCTTGAGGTCGGTGATCTCTTCGCCGTTGGAGACGGCGATACCGCCGGACTCCTGTCCGCGATGTTGCAGGGCGTAAAGGCCCCAGTAGGTGAGGCGGGCAGCGTCGGCGTGGTTGTAGATGGCCATCACGCCGCACTCTTCTCGGAGCTTGTCGAAGTGGTCGTCGGCTTCCATCGTGTCGAGATCGTCTAGGAGTTCGTTCATGCCAGTACTTCCTGCCCGATGGGCTCAGCCGATAGCTTTTCGTTGAATGCGAGGGAGAGATCGTCGACCGAGATGCGGATGCTTGCGTCTTCGAATGGGATCGTGAGGCGGTCGCCGCCGGTGATACCGATGTGCTGGGCGAAGACGCTGCCGACTTTTTCCGTGAGTGCGTCGATCTTGGCGAAGGTGCCGGGGCGCGCTGTGACGATCACGGCGGAGGTCTCAGAAAACAGTTCGCTGACCTGCCGAAGAAAGTTATTGTGATGCGACGGGAAGATCTCGCAGCCGACGTTGCCCTTCACGCAGGCCTTCGCGAGAGCGACGGCCAGACCGCCATCGGAGAGATCGAAGGCCGAGGTCAACAGGCCTTCCTGCGCGCAGAGTTGCAGAAGCTGATGCAGCGCGGCTTCGTCCTGCAAATTGAAGGCGGGAGGAGTTCCCCAGGTCGTACCAAAGACAGACTGCGCGAGGGCCGTTGAACCAAGTTCCTTGACGAGATCCTCAGGCGAACGTTCGCCGATGGAGGTAGCACCCGTGAGCAGAATAATTTCATCGTTGCGCTGGACGAAGCCGCTTGGAACCGCCTTAGTGACGTCGTCAAGGATGCCGACGATGCCGATGACGGGTGTGGGATAGATACCGACCGCTTCGCCGCCGATCCGAGTCTCGTTATAGAGCGAGACGTTGCCGCCGGTGATGGGTGTGCCGAGGGCTGTGCAGGCTTCTGCGATGCCGTCAATGGCCTGCGAAAGCTGGGCCATGATCTCGGGCTTCATCGGATTGCCGAAGTTCAGGCAGTTGGTTGCGGCGACGGGCTTCGCTCCGGTGCAGGCGACTTTGCGTGCGGCTTCTGCGACGGCGTGCATCGCTCCGAGCTTGGGATCGAGCCACGTCCAGCGGCCGTTTCCGGCAAGAGCCATGGCCAGGCCGCGTTCGCGGCCCGCAGAGCCCGTGCCCTTAATGCGCATGACGCCAGCTTCTCCGCCGGGGCCCTGCACGGTGTTGGTCTGGACCATGCTGTCGTACTGCTCGAAGATGTACTTCTTATCGCAGATATTGCCAGAGGCAAGCAGCTTCTTGAGATCGGCGGTGTAGTCGCGCGGCTTCTGCAGTTCGTCCAGAACCCAGGCGGGCGGTTCGAGCGCAACGGGAGCCTTCCATACGCCCACGGGGCGGTTGTAAAGCGGAGCATCATCGGTGAGCGATTCGTTGGAGAGGTCCGCGACCAGAACGCCGTGCTGGCGGATCTTCATGCGGTTCTCTTCGATGACCGTGCCGACGATGGCGGCGTCCAGACCCCACTTGGCGAAGACGTCGAGGACTTCCTGTTCCTTGCCCTTTTCGGCGACGAGGAGCATGCGCTCCTGCGACTCCGAAAGCATGATCTCGTAGCTGGTCATGCCGGTTTCGCGTTGGGGAACGAGGTCGAGTTCGACGTCGAGCCCGACTCCGCCGCGCGCACCCATCTCGCAGATCGAGCAGGTAAGACCGGCAGCTCCCATGTCCTGAATGCCAAGGACGGCGTGCGAGGGGAGATGCATAACTTCGAGGCAGGCTTCGAGGAGGAGCTTCTCCAGGAACGGATCGCCCATCTGCACGTTGGGGCGCTTCTGTTCGGAGCCTTCGGTGAACTCTTCGGAGGCCATCGTGGCTCCGTGAATGCCGTCGCGGCCCGTCTTTGCGCCGACGTAGATGACGGGGTTGCCGACGCCGGTGGCCTTGGCGTAGAAGATCTCATCGCGGCGCACGAGGCCGAGGGCGAAGGCGTTCAGAAGGGGATTGCCGGAGTAGCACTCCTCAAAGCGGGTCTCGCCGCCGAGGTTGGGAACGCCAA
>JAHFTZ010000413.1 GCA_023265355.1 Terriglobus sp. | reverse complement strand
CCGCCACTTGGCGAATGTTGAACTCAAATGGAATATGTTCGGATCCCGGCAGCGAAATCATCACGCCCTGGTGGTTTACCGAAGGCTCCGGAAACTGCAGGTAGCTGGGAAGCGAAAGCCTTGGAGCAGAACGCGCGGCCTCGGTCATCTCTCCTGCGGCGTATTCGGTCAGACCGATGGCATCGCCCAGGCGGAGCACCACGCTCCCAATGGAAACGGAACGTCCATTCACCAGAATGTGGCCATGGGAGACCAACTGTCGGGCTGCAGCCATACTGCGCGCAAAGCCGAGCCGGAAGACGATATTGTCCAGACGCCGCTCCAGCAGGCTGACCAGGGTCTCCGCCCAGTTCGTCGTGGACCGGCGGCGCGCGTCCCGCACAAACCGGCGCAACTGCTCTTCGCGAAGACCGTAGTGGAAGAGCAGTTTCTGCTTCTCTCTTAATTGCAGTGCAAATTCGGTTGGCTTGCTCTTGCGCGCCTGGCCATGCTGTCCGGGAGGATAATTTCGCTTCTCCAGCGCTCCAGGCTTTCCCAAACCTGGCAGTTCGATGCCTAAAGCACGTTGAATCTTGAATTTACTGCGCTCACTCATGAGGGCGCGTCTCCTTTTGAAGAGAAGTCCACGGCCCTCACCGCTGAACACAGACTAATATAGTCCGATATGGATTCCAGCAGTTTTCAGTGAATGGGGATTATGCGGCCCTGAATGGTGCCCTGCTCGCAGGGAAAGGAATTAAGGAGCCGCAGACGCCTGCGATGTCGTGGGCTGAAGCGCCATCTTTGTCAGAATCTGCTGGAAAAAAACGTTGCGCACATGGAGGCGGCGCGCTACGTCCGGCAGAAACTCTGCGATGAGATTACCGACCGGATCCGTGGCATAGCCTAGCAGAATACGTTTGCCGGTCGACTTCGCATCGCTCTGGATTCCCGGCGCGTAGAGATTGGCGATCTGGATCGTAATGGGATAGGTCAGCAGCGTGGAGTAGTTGGGCATCGTCTCGCCGTGATCGCCCTGGGCGATGATAGTTCGCGCGAAGGCGTGCAGGATGCGGCGCTTCACGGTGGCCTCCGGCATGCGGTGATAGCGCGGATCCTCGTGCGTGAGTGCGGGAATCGCAAAGACGCCGAAGAAGTTCCCTGTCAGATCGCCGGTCAGACCCACGCCGGCGTTCCGTGAAAATCCGGTCAGGCCGGAGCCATAGGCGCTGTTTGGATTCGCCGCAACATAGATTCCGGACGAAAGCCCGGTCACTGCTAGGTTGAAGGGATCAATAAAGTTCCTCCCTGCAAGCTGCAGCTTCTGGAGGGGGCTCAACATTGGATCGGGATTTCGAGAATTAAGGACCAACTGGCGCGGGTCGGTAGGACTGCAGCCAATCCCTCCCGTGGGACAGGGAGTGAGTCGCACCGCCATCGGAAGCAGAGGAGGCATGGGAGTTGCGGTCACCTGTACCGACTGCCACACCGTCGAGGGAGCATCTGGAAGCAAGGGGATGAGCGGAATCGGTTCGCCCATGACCTGGCTCCCTGTGGGAGCGTTAAGTGCTGGCGGGGTTGGCTGGGGAATCACGGGAGGCGCGGAGTCCACCGCTTGCGCCGCCATGCACCTGCACCCTATCGGCGCAAGACATAGCACCGCCACATACACATACCGACGCGAACGCCCCGCTGCTGTGGTGGTGCGGTTTGGAACCATCTTTTCTTGAGACGCTCAATTCCCAGAAGAGGTTATGTACACGGCGCGGAACCGCGTCGCCCATATCGTGTCAAGGCGTATCTCTTCAGTGCTTCAAATGCACCAGGCGGAGGGCATCGTGATAGAACTCGCTGACTTCGAAGCTCACCGCAGCACCAGCGAGCGAAGTTAGAAATCCGATCCCGGTCTCTCGCGCTCCACGGTCATACTCGGGGTAGTAAGCGTTATTTACGCCAGCAGCCACCGCATATCCCGCAAAAAGTGGAGCGTTGAAGCGGTTTCGCCCCTCGTCTGACTTCACTACAACCACACGCGTGGCAGCGTAAAACACACGGTTGATGAACTTATGCCCGCTCCCCAATACGTAATAGCGAGGATCGTCATGGAAGATGGGGGAGAAGATTCCATCCGTCATAACTGCCTGCGTCGTCTGGCGCGCGTAAGCTGCACCAAAGCGCTGCGCAAAGGCCTCTTTGTTATGACCATAGTGAGGCGCATTGTCTAAGGCATGCGAAAGACCCGCAGAGGCTGTTGCTCCAATCAGGGCGTTGATGGATGCCTGCTCGCGGAAGGCGTACAGCATCTTCTGCCCGCTCGTCAGACGTTCCACACTCTGTCCAGAGTCCACGATCGTGGTGTACTTGCTCACCATCGCAGGCTTGTTATACGTCGCGTTCGACTGCGGCGTGATCAAAGGCGAAGAAAGATCGAGCCCACTCTTCTCGGCAGCGGACACCGACGAGCTCGGAGCATCCGGAAGCGAGGCGTCAGCAGCGGATCGTAGAGCCATCTGCTGACCGAAAGCAGATCCAGCCACAAGCAAAGCCGCGCCGAAAGTAGAGTAAGTTTTCAGGGACATGCGCAATAGAGTAGTGCCTCCGGTTCGCCCGTACAAGACCCCGTATGCGTCAACCTTCCACTTAGAAGCACGCGGGCATCCCTAAGTTGCACCGCCCACAGCCCAGATTTACTGGAGCAACAAGGCCGCTCGAAGTTAACCACTTCGACACGAGGGAGCATTTCACCTTGCCCACACGCCTTCCACACCCCTCTAATTGATAGGGAAGAACCTCGAGGAAGCCTCATGTCCGATTGGAAAGAGCAGATTCACGGCACCGCCGCCAAAGCTGAAGAAGAAGTCAAACGTCTTATTCAGTACATGAACGATGAAGTCGTGCCGGATGTCCGCCGCTCGTCGAGTGCCGCGCTGAAGTCCGCCGCCGAGCAACTCAGGCTTCTCGCGGAAAAGATGGAGAAGCACTAAGTTGTTTTTGCAGGCGAAGGCGG
>JAHFTZ010000412.1 GCA_023265355.1 Terriglobus sp. | reverse complement strand
GAGAGCGGCGCGGTCCTGGCTTTGCAGGAGTGAGGGCAGGGTGAGTGTGCTGAGGACGAGAAGCTTGGAGACGATCGATCTGCCCAGAAGATTCATGGAAGCCAGCATACTGTGTGGAGATACGATTGGTGTACACGTGAGGTGACGTTCCGCGTCGCTACGTCATCCAAGTTGGGCGAAGCAGGAAATCTATTTTTAGCGAGGGTATGACGATGGAGTGGACGCCGGGCGGAATGAGTGACGATGTTGAGGACCGGCGTGGAGACTCCGGTGGCGGGAGTGGATTTGGCATCGGCGGTGGTGGCGGCCTGGGGATCGTCGGCGTAGGCGTCTTGCTGCTGGTAAGTCTGGTGACGGGCCGGAACTACATCGGCCAGTATCTTGGCATGAGCGGCGGCGGACAACAGCAGCAGTCGCGGCGCGTGGATAGTGGAGAGCCGGTGCAGGAGAGCGCGGCGGAGCACCGTCAGGCGCAGCTGGTCTCGTTTGTGCTGGATGACGTACAGAAGATGTGGACCACTGTGCTTCCTGAGCAAACGGGGAAGAACTATCGCCATGCGAGGCTGGTGCTCTATCGAGACGAGATCCGGGGTGGCTGTGGCGACGCGCAGAGCTCTACGGGGCCTTTCTATTGCCCGCAGGATGAGAAGGTCTATATCGATCTGAGCTTCTGGGACGAGTTGAAGCGTATCGGTGGCGACGCGGGCGACTTCGCCCAGGGCTACGTTGTGGCCCATGAGCTGGGACATCATGTGCAGAAGATCCTCGGGACCGAAGGTAAAGTCACGCAGGCCATGCGATCAAACCCAGGGCAGCGAAACGCCTTGTCGGTAAGGCTGGAGCTACAGGCAGACTGCTATGCAGGCATCTGGGGACATTCGATGCAGGCGCGCGGAAAGCTGGACGAGGCGGACGTGCCTGACGCGTTGAAAGCGGCGGCTGCCGTAGGCGACGACCATCTGCAGAAGATGAGCGGACGTACGGTAAGCCCTGAGAGCTTCACCCATGGCAGTTCGGCGCAGCGGATCGCCTGGTTCAAGCGCGGAATGGAGAGCGGAGACGTCAGTTCGTGCAATACGTTCGGTGCCAGTAGTAGCGAGTAGAAAAAAGTGCGAACCTAGAGCGTGCATACTTTTTCTAAAGCTTTAGGTTTGGTCGTGAGTGCAGCGTTTGGTCTGTCTGTTTTGGCGAACGGACAACAGCCATCGGCCGGGCAGGCTAAGCCTGTCATCGCTCCGGTAAAAGAGCAGGTTACGGTGACGGCCTCACGCACACCGCTTGGGCTGGATGCAAGTGCGAGCAGTGTACGGCTGCTAAGTGGTGAAGCTCTGGAAGAAGCTCCTGGATTCACGCTGGATGATCGTCTGCGGCAGGTTCCAGGGGTGGAGCTCTTTCGGCGAACGAGTGGATGGGTGGCGAATCCAACCACGCAGGGAATTTCGTTGCGTGGCCTGGGATCGACGGCAGCGAGCCGCACGCTGGTCTTGAGCGACGAGGTTCCACTGAGCGATCCGTTTGGCGGTTGGATCCACTGGAACGAGATTCCGGTATTGGCCCTGGAGAGTGTAGAGGTCGTGCGCGGGGGAGCTTCGGATCTATATGGATCGAGCGCAATCGGCGGCGTCATCAACGCTGTGCCGGTGCGAAGCTGGCAGACGCGGCGCGCGGCGCAGGGTATGTATGGCGCGCTGAATACGACCGCGGGCGATGGGATCTTCAGTGCGGCGCGCGATGGCTGGAGCGGCCTCGCAGCGGGAAGCATATTTCGCACGGACGGGTATATTTTGACGGCTCCACAGGCGCGCGGTCTGGTTGACGTCGCCTCCGGTGTGGACTCGGAGAGTGGCCGAGTAGAAGTTCGTCGCGGCGATGCGGAGCATGGATATTTTCTGCGTGGCAATGTTCTCAATGAAACACGCAGCAATGGCACGCGCATCACGACGAACGCGACGCGGCTCTGGCGATATCAGGGTGGGTGGGACCAGCCGGTCCATGTGGGACGTATCTTTGTGCGTGGCTATGGATCGGACCAGGGATATCGGCAGAGCTTTTCGACCGTCGCGGCAGGACGTGTCTCGGAGAGTCTGAACCGCCTGCAGACGGTGCCTTCGCAGGAGCTTGGAGCGGCAGGGCAGTGGGCTGCAACCGTTCACGACTTCACCTTCGTGGCGGGAGCCGATGTGCGCGACGTGCGTGCCACGGATGTCGAAGCTCCAATTACAGCGGGCGTCGCGGGGCCGGTGACGCGGTTTTCCGCGCGGCAGCGGGCGACGGGCGGATACGGTGAAGTGCTTTGGAGTCATGGAGGCTGGTCTGCGGCGCTGAGCGGTCGCGTCGATGATTTCCGGACCTTCGATGCGTTGAAGTTTGTGAATGCGACGAAGACGGCGCTGGCAGCTCCGGATGAGGTCGTCTTCGATCCTCGATTGGGCGTTGTCCGGCGGCTCGGGCGCGGATTTGCGGTCACAGGGACGGTCTTTCGCGCGTTTCGCGGGCCGACGATGAACGAGCTTTATCGCACAGGTCAGGTGGGCCAGCAGACGACTCTGGCAAACGATGCGTTGAAGTCGGAGCGGGCCACGGGGTTTGAGTTTGGCGCGGAGCAAAATACGCGCTTTGGCACGTTGCGCGGAAGCTACTTCTGGACATCGGTCAACCGGCCGATTACGGCCTTGCTGCTGTCGCAGACGGGGACGGCGCAGACACTGCAGCGGGCCAATCTCGGTCAGATCCAGAGCCGCGGTGTAAGTCTGGATTTTGTAGCGCATCCTGTGGGATGGATGCAGTTGAGCGGCGGCTATCAGTACGCCCTTGCAACCGTGACGCGCTTCGATCCGGACAAGACGCTTGTAGGGAAGTGGATTCCGCATGTTGCGCGCAACGCAGGCACGGTGCAGATGCGTCTTTCACAAAAGAAGGTCGGCGTGTTGAATGTGATCGCGCGCGAGAGCGGCTTGATCTTTGACGACTCCAGCAACATTAATGTGCT
>JAHFTZ010000411.1 GCA_023265355.1 Terriglobus sp. | reverse complement strand
TCGGCGAAGAGGGCAGATAGCTGACGAAATCAGACGCAACCAGGGTCCACTTCCGCGTCAAAAACACCTGGGAGATACCAAGGTTCTGAAAGGTCCCGGAGGGCTGGCCAGAAGTATTGGAGAAGAGATAGCCACCGGAGTAGAGGAGGCTCGTCGGGTGTCGCTCGCTCGCCGTAATCAGAGACGCAGTGCCGATGAGGTTCGTCGAGCTGGTGGTGCCGTTGTTTCCATTCGATCCGACGAGGACGGTCTCAGAGGCACCGAGAGAGTAGTTAAGCGTGCCGCCAAGCTGAGGCGCGCCCAGCGAAGGCCCGGTCTGAATGGGAGGAACAACCACCGAAGGTGCTGCCTGCGCGTAAACGCGTGGCCCGGCGAAGACTGTCAGTAGGGAGAGGGTCGTAAGCAGTGTCTTTTTCATTACGGCACCACGATCGTGTCGCCGGACTGGAGTGCGATTCCCTGGACATCGCCCTTCAAAGCGCTCTTGTAGTTGAACGGAATCTTGATCTGTTTCCCCTGCGCTCCGCGCAGGATGTAGATGTGTTTCGCGTTTGCAAACGCGGTCAGACCGCCTGCCGCTGCAATGGCCTGCAACGGAGTCATCCCGGCAGAGAGAGGGAGCGGACCTACCTTCTGCACTTCTCCTACAAGAAAGATGCGATGGCTGTTGACGGCTGCCACCAGCACCGTCACGTTGGGGTCCTGGATATATTTCTTCAGGCGCGTGCTGATATCTTCGCCCAGCTGCATCGGCGTACGGCCAGCGGCCATCAGGTCGCCGAGCAGAACGAGCGAGATCATCCCATCCGGACGCACGGGGAAGGTTCCCGACAGGCTCGGTTCTTTCCATACCGTGACCTGCAGAGAGTCATCCGGACCGATGACATAGTTGGCCGCAATGCCTGCGTCCGGGGTGCTGGCGGGCCCTGTTCCTTCGGTCGTCGCCTTGGTCGCCTGCGGTGCAGGCGTGACCAAGGGCTTGACTACCTGGGCGGGTACGATGCCGCCCGAGAGGAAACAAAGCAGTACAAGGGTGCAAACTGTCAATTTCATTGCTCTTCCTGCTGACGAACCCGCAATTTGGTCCTGAACCCTTTGGATCCACGGCGCGTCTTGGCATAGAACGTTGCACAACAGTGGCCAAACACGAAGTTTTCGGGGTGTGGGAATAAAAAGCTTATATGAAGCTAAGAATCGCATCAACGCCGGGAAGATGCATCTCCCGGAGTGAAAAGTTTTGCAGGATCAAATCCCAATTCTTTGACACTAGTTGCTAAATCTTTACCACTATACTCAGCTGCATGGACTCCCGGTGCAAAATACTGCACGCTACGCAACGTGGCCTGTCAATTGCAAGGATGTTTCCGTGAGCGAAATTGGCAATGTAGCGGTGGTGGAGCAGATGGGCACTTCCGCAGGAGCAGGCATCCTCTCTCCTTACGCCGGAACGTGGAAGCAGCGATCCCGCGTACTCTTTCCGCAGGCGCTGGTCGTCAGTCTTTTTTTTGTTCTTCTCTATTGGAAGGTCTGCATCAAGCTGGTCTCCGACTGGTACGTTCTGCCTGACTTTTCCCACGGATTCTTAATTCCATTTTTCGTCTTATTCCTGCTTTGGGACCGGCGGGAGCGTCTTGCAGCAGTGCCGATTCGTCCCAGTTGGGCGGGTTTGCAGCTCGTGGTCTTCGCCCTTGTGGTGCTCATGCTGGGTATCTACGGTGCAGAGCTCTTCCTCTCCAGGATCTCCTTCGTCTTTCTGCTCGCCGGTGTCGTCTGGACCCTGACCGGATGGCAGATGTTGCGCGAGCTACGCTTCGTCTTCTTCGTCATGTTCCTTGGCATCCCTCTGCCGGCTGTTCTCTTCAATCAGATTACGTTTCCTCTCCAGCTCATGGCCTCGCGCGTGGCCAGCGCTCTCCTTCCTCTCTTTAATGTGCCTGTGCTTCGTGAGGGGAACGTCATTCAACTCGCGTCAATTCAGTTGGAGGTTGCGGAGGCCTGTAGCGGCATCCGGTCTCTGATGAGCCTCTTCACCGTCGCCGTTCTGTACGGGTACTTCATGCAGAAATCGAGAAGAAACCGGATTCTGCTTGCGCTGGCCAGCGTACCGATCGCCGTTGCCGCAAACGTCTTTCGCATCGTGGGTACAGGTCTTTGCGTGCAGTACTGGGATCCGGACAAGGCGCTTGGCTTCTTCCATGAGTTCTCCGGCTGGCTCATGTTCGTCCTCTCGCTCGTCTGTCTGCACTTCGTGAATACGCTGATTTCGATCCGACGCTGGAACAGGGGGAAGGCAGTATGAAGTCTCCCCGGTTTATCGTTCTGACGCTGCTGCTGCTTTTGGCCACCGGCGTCGTCTACTCCCGCGCCGACACGGACCGCGTACCGCCCAGCACGCCGCTGGACCAGCTTCCCAAAACGATCGACGCCCGCTCCAGCGAAGACATCTCCATCAGTCCGGACACGCTGCGTCTCCTTGGAAGCGGTAGCTTCCTGCATCGCATCTATCGCGGAACCACACCGTCCGGCCTTCCGGATGACGCAAACTCTATCGGGCTCTTTATCGGATACTTTCCCACGCAGCGGACAGGACAGGCGATTCACTCGCCACAGAACTGCCTGCCCGGAGCGGGATGGACTTTTCTTTCATCGCGTAAGATTTCGCTCGCCGGTATGGAAGGCGATGTCGGAGAGTACGTCATTACCGATGGGACGGTGAAGCAGCTTGTCCTTTACTGGTACCGTTCCCATGGAAGAAGCATTGCCAACGACTACGCGGCGAAGGCCTATATGATGGCAGACGCCGTCCGCTATAACCGTACGGATGGAGCTTTGATCCGCGTCATTACACCGATGCGGGAGCAGGAGGCGCTGGAAACGGCGCACGATCGGGCGACGAAGTTCGCCTCGCAACTGGCCACCCTGCTGCCAGAGTATGTCCCAAATTAGATTGCGAAAAATGCGCTCACCGACGTAGCGCGAAACGATTATATTGACCTGAC
>JAHFTZ010000410.1 GCA_023265355.1 Terriglobus sp. | reverse complement strand
GACGGTCGCTCTGCATGTGCTCTGGGACACGCCCAACGGTGTAAAGGATGTCCCGCAGATCCGCCAGCTCGAAGAGAAATACGGCGTGCGTGCCGGTTCGATCAATCCAAATCTCTTTCAGGACCAGGCTTATAAGTTCGGCGCGATGGCGAACCCGGATCCGGATATCCGAAAGCTGGCGATCGCTCATCTGCTGGCTTCGGTCGAGATCGGCAAGGAACTGGGATCGAAGGACGTTTCCATCTGGGACTCCGACGGATCGAATTATCCGGGAACGCAAAGCATTCGCAAGCGCATCGTCTGGACGGAAGAGGCGCTGGCGGCGACGCATGCAGCCCTTGGTCCGGAGCAGCGCATGCTCGTGGAGTACAAGCCGTTTGAGCCTGCTTTTTATCACACCGACATCGCCGACTGGGGCATGGCACTGATGCTCGCTCATAAGGCGGGACCGAAGGCCAAAGTGTTGGTCGATACCGGCCATCACTACCAGGGGCAGAATATCGAGCAGATCGTTGCCTGGCTGCTGCATATGGATATGTTGGGCGGTTTCCACTTCAACGATCGCAAATATGCGGACGACGATCTGACGCTGGGCTCGATCGATCCCTACCAGGTCTTCCGCATCTTCCATGAGATTTTGAGCGAGAGCGGACCTGCTGCGAAGGATGTTGCCTTCATGATCGACCAGAGCCATAACCTGAAGGGCAAGATGGAGGCCGCAGTGCAGACGGTCGTGACGGCGCAGGAGATCTACGCGCGCGCAGCTCTCGTAGACCGTGAGCAGCTCAGTGAGCTGCAGGACAAGTGCGACCTGGTGGCTGCGGAAGAGCTGTATCGCGGATGTTTTTGGACGGACGTTCGTCCGATGGTGCGCGAGTGGAGAGAGGCGCGTGGTCTGGCGGCGAATCCCCTGGCGCAGTTGAAGGCGAGCGGCTATGTGGAAGAGGCTGCAAAAGCGCGCGGTGCGAAAAACGCCGGAAGCGTGGCGACATATGCGTAAAGAACTCTTTGGGCGGGGTGATTTATGACCAAGGCGGCGAAGAGGCTCTATCTCATTCCGGTACTGTCGAAGGCGCTCGATATCCTCGAGCTGTTGCAGGCCGAAGGCGAGCCGATGTCGCTGGAGGCCCTGCACCGGCGCACGAAGGTGTCCAAGACGACGGTCTATCGCGTGTTGAAGACCTTCACACATCGCGGCTACTTGGCGCGCAGCAGCGACGGTCTTTACCGCGTAGTGTCCAAGCCGAAGAAGATGCGCTTCGGCTTCGCGGCACAGTCTGCGGAGATGCCGTTTTCCATTGCCGTAACTGAGAGCCTGAAAGGGGCGACGGCAGCGGCTGGCATCGACCTGCTGGTGCTGGACAACAGGTACGACGCGGCGACGGCGATCCGCAACGCCGAAGAGTTCGTGAAAGCGCGTGTGGATCTCGTCATCGAGTTCCAGGTGGAGCAGGACGCGGCTCCCGTGATCGCGGACAAGATTGCAGCAGCGGGCATTCCGATGATCGCCATCGATATTCCGCATCCGCATGCAACGTACTTCGGCGTGGACAACTATCGTGCGGGCCACGAGGCGGGTGGCGTGCTGGCACAGCATGCGCAGCGTCACTGGGGCGGCAAGGTGGATTGGATTCTCGGACTGGAGCTTCCGGAGGCAGGTACGCTGGTACAAAGCCGCACGACGGGCGCTTTTGAAGCCGTGAAGGCCGCTCTGCCGGAGATTCCGGTGGAGAGCTTCGTTCGTCTGGACGGACGCGGGATGCGCGACAAGAGCCGCAAGGTCGTTGCGGATTTCCTGAACCGTCACCCCAAGGACAAGGGCGTTTTGATCGCTGCGGCAAACGACACCAGCGCACTGGGTGCTCTGGATGCCGTGCGTGAGTTGAAACGTGAGAAGCAGGTTGCCATCGTGGGACAGGATGCGATCCCCGAAGCGGTTGCTGAGATTTCAAAAGGGAAGTCTGCTCTGATCGGCACGGTTTCGCACGAGGCAGCAGGCTACGGGACGCGGCTGATTCATATTGGACTAGCGCTGCTGGGTGGGCAAACGGTGCCTCCGTATAACTACGCGGATACGAAGCTGGTGACGGTGGAGACAGCGGGACGGGGTTAGCAGCACCTAAAAGCAGATTCCTCCGCTTTGCTACGGAATGACAAAGCGATCGATGTTTCGATAGAGGAATTATTGCTGTATCGACATTTTGTGTGGAATGATTAAACCGTTGCGACAGATTTGTCGCCGGAAATTTGATTGGAGTATGGAATGGCTGGCTTGAAGTTTCTGGAAGATCGTTGGGATGAGAAGGTCGCTGCAACGCTGGACGCACCGGAACTGCTGCGCTATCGCTCGAACCTGCTGGGTTCTGACCTTCGACTCACGAACTTCGGTGGTGGCAACACAAGCAGCAAGCTCGAGATGACTGACCCTCTCGATGGCACCCGGAAGACCGTGCTCTGGGTGAAGGGTTCGGGAGGCGATCTTGGAAGCATCAAGCGCGCCGGATTCGCGACGCTCTATCTCGACCGCCTGCTTTCCATGGAGAAAGTCTACCCCGGTGTAGAGCGTGAAGACGAGATGGTGGCGATGTACACGCTGTGTACGTTTGGGAACAACCCCGTCGCGGCTTCCATCGATACACCTTTGCACGGCTTTCTACCCTTTGCGCACGTGGACCATCTCCATCCGGACTGGGGCATTGCGCTGGCAGCGAGTGCGAACGGCAAGCAGAAGATGGAGGAGTTCAACAAGGAGTTTGGACACACCATCGTCTGGCTGCCTTGGCAGCGACCGGGCTTTGAGCTGGCCATGATGCTGAAGCGCGCTGTGGAAGCGAACCCGAAGTGCGACGGCATTGTGCTGGGTGGGCACGGGTTGTTTACGTGGGGTAACACACAGCGCGAGAGTTATCTGAACACGATTACGATCGTGGATCAGATAGGCCAGTTCATCGAAAAGCATCACTTGAATCGCGGCAAAGAACACTTCGGCGGAGCCCTGCATGCGACCCGTTCCGACCG
>JAHFTZ010000409.1 GCA_023265355.1 Terriglobus sp. | reverse complement strand
GAGATACACCGCGACGATTAGCATCACGCCCAGCCCCAGCGCAGCCAACAACGAAGCGGAAGGATTGCCCGGCCTGTAAAGATTTGCCAGGCCATGTCGGATCACCGGGGGCAGCTTCATGCCCGCAGATCGTAGAAAGACGCGCAGAAGCCAGAGCAGAAGCGCGCTCGCCACGATCAACACCAGCAGCACAGCCGCCAACCCGATGGTGAAGACGATTCCGATCTGACGCGAATCCGAAAGCACTGTGGCGATCAGCGCAAGTCCCGCAAGAATCGCGAGGGCCGCGATCACTTGTATGGGCGCAGCCCGCAGCTTCTTCAAGCCGCCGCGCCACCAGCTCTCGGGATCTTCTTCCATGCTGCGACGAAGGATCAACGCAGGCCGCACCTTGCGAATGTCGAGCAGAGGCGGCAGCGTGAAGAGCACCGTCGTCACAACGCCGGTCGCCAATCCAGCCAGCATGGCACGCACGGAGAGATGCAGATCAGGTGCAACCCCCAGCATCTTCACCAGCAGAAGAGGCATGATCATCTGCACACCAACGCCCAAAAGGACGCCCGCGATGCCACCGGCTATGCCGAGCAGGGTCGTCTCAAGAAAATAGATGCGCAGCACATGACCGCTTTGCGCGCCGAGTGACTTCATGATCGCGATTGAATCCATCCGCTCCAGCAGATGTGTCCGCATCGCCATCGCCACGCCCACGGCTCCAAGCACAAGGGCCACCAGGCCGACAAGGCTCAACAGCGACGTCGATCGGTCCAGCGCCATCGTCACGCCAGGATTGGTCTCGCGGTAATCCGTGACTTGCGCCTCGGGGAGAATATCTTCCACGCGCGCCTTCAACTTCGCCACGGCTTTGTCTTCTCTGACAGGCAGTTTGAAGAGAAACCTCTGCCCCGCGCGCGATCCTGCAGAGATCAACCCCGTCTCATTGAGTTCTGTCTGAGAGATCAGGATGCGAGGTCCAGCCGCAAAAGACCCGGATAATCTGTCCGGCTCGCTCACAACGACTGCAGAAACATGGAAGGTAGCGTCGCCCAACCGGATCGAATCTCCTGGCTTCAGCTTCAGACGGATCAGCAGATCTTCGCCCACGACCGCTCCTTGATGCGCCGTCGCATCCTGCAACTTCATCGCAGGTCGCAGCTCCACATTGCCATAGAAGGGATACGCGGCGGGATCGACTGCCTTCACTGCGACCAGAAGCGGATCAAAGCTGTTGGCCGCCGTCGCCATACCGGCCATCTCGGTCACAGGCGTCACAGAGACTCCGTCGGAAGCGAGTGCTCCGAGCGCTTTCTCCTGCTTTTCCGAAGGTTGTACGAACATGCGCGCCGCCAGGTCGGCTGCCAGGATCGACCGTGCCCTTACGAGCAGCGTCTGCTTGAAGGATGAGGCAAATCCACGCACTCCTGTGAGCGCAGCCACACCCACAGCGACACTTAAAACAACGAACAGAAACTTGCCCTTAGAAGAACGCAGCTCGCGCGTTGCAATGCGTGCCGCCGTACTCCACCGCAGCGCAGCCATTACTCCGCCACCGACTTACGCACGTCGCTTACGATTGCGCCGTCGCGCAACGTAATCACGCGGCCCGCATGCTCCGCCACAACGGGATCGTGCGTGACGAGAACGAGTGTCGTTCCTTCGGCGCGATTCAGTGCCTCCAGCAGACGCATCACCTGCGTCCCGTTCACCGTATCGAGATTGCCCGTTGGCTCATCCGCCAGGACGATCGGTGGACGCATCATGAACGCCCTTGCCAACGCGACCCTTTGCTGCTCTCCGCCCGAAAGTTGGATCGGATAATGATCTCCACGCTCGCCTAGACCCACCGAGGCCAGAAGCTCACGTGCTCTCTCGATTCCCACCTTCAGACCGCCGGTCGAATCGTTCAACTCGTAAGGCAGAAGAACATTTTCCAGCGCGGTCAAAGTGGGGATTAGTTGATAGCTTTGAAAGACAAACCCGATCAGCTTGCCGCGCATCTGTGCCAACGTATCCTCAGCGAGGCTCGTAATGGAGACGCCATTCAGCACCACCTCGCCACTCGTCGCCGTGTCCAGCCCCGCAAGCAGCCCCAGAAGCGTACTTTTGCCCGAACCGGAAGAGCCCATGATGGCCACAAACTCGCCGCGCTCTACCTCAAACGAGATGCCGCGTAAAATCTCTACCTGGCGGGTTCCATTGGCAATGGAACGCTTCAAGCCCCGTACAACGATCGCTGCATCCGCCAAGCCCTTGCCCTCCACTTTGCTAAGTTAGTGTGATGACGATGATACAGATGCGCCAAACCGCCGCAGTGCTCACTCTTTTGATGGCGGCCACAATGATTGGGTGCAAAGCAGATAAGGCCGCCGAGATCGATATCAACGCCGCCGCGCAACAGGCGCGCCAGCGCGCCGCATCCAAACCTGCAACCGGGGAGGGTGCTATTACTCATAAGGACGGCCTGCCCGTCATCGCCTGCTTTGGCGACTCACTCACCGCTGGCTACGGCCTAGACTCCGAAGACAGCTATCCCGCCGTGTTGCAGCGCACGCTCGACAGCGCCGGATACCGCTATCGCGTCGTCAACCTCGGCATCTCTGGAGACACCACCAAGGACGGCCTTGCCCGCATCAATCGCGTGCTCGCGCTCGCGCCATCCATTGTGGTGGTCGAGTTTGGTGGCAACGACGGCCTGCGCGGCCTTCCCATCGCCAGCACGCGCGCAAATCTCGACGCCATTGTCTCCAGGCTTGCCCCGTCGCATACACAGGTGGTTCTCGCCGGCATTTCCCTGCCACCGCAGTACGGCAAGGCCTACGTCAAGGATTTTGACGATACTTACCATCTTGCAGCCGCGAAATATCACGTCCCGCTCCTGCCCTTCCTGCTCAAGGATGTCTACGGCGTACCGGGCAGCATTCAGCAGGACGGGATTCACCCCACGGCGCAGGGAGCACGCCAGGTCGCAAACAATGTCTTCTCGCTGATTCAACCGTTGCTGAAGAAGTGAGACGCCTCAGCC
>JAHFTZ010000032.1 GCA_023265355.1 Terriglobus sp. | reverse complement strand
GGGAACCAACTTCATCCAATGTCCGCCGGGCAAAACAGTGGATTTCGTCGGGACCACGTCTTCGTCCATCTTTCCCGCACCCAGCAGATTCATCGAAAAGGTACTCACGATCCGGACATCCTGCCGGACATCGACACGGACGATGACGTACTGGCTTCCCGCGTTACTCTTCTTCGGATCCTGCTTACGGCTTGAGGAGCCTTGCGTGTCCACCTCGAGCGCACCAACGGGGGTGGCGTCTCCGCCGAAGTTCTCTTCGCCGATGCGAATGTAGAGCTCAGGCAGGGGAACGTGTAGCTGCACTGCGGCGCGCACGCCTTTGATCTGGACGAGCTGGTGCGCATGAGCCAGCGGGTTGATGGTCTGGCGCAGAATATTGTGCGAGGTCTGACGGTTCAGATCGCCATCGGTCTGCGTGAGAGGGATGAGCTGCGGCGTATCGCGAAAGTTGTCGAGGACCAAAAGACTCTCGCGCTCCGGAAGATGCAGATTGGGTGCGACCTCAGGAACGTGCGCGGCACGCTCCGCTTCTTCTTTGGCTAGCTCGGGGTCGATGACGGGAGCCGCTTTGGCCGCAGGGTCATGCGAAGCCGCCCACTCCTGGGTTCGATCGAGATCTACCAGGTTGGTGGGAACCTCTTCCTGCTCCCCTCCACGCTCCGCGGACAGATAGATCACATTGTTTCCTGCGATCCGGTAGGAGAGTACAACCTGATAACTGCCGTCCTTGAGATAAAGACGTGTGCGATGAGACGCAGACTCCGCCTGCTGCGTCCAGGAGCAGATCGGCAGAACTGCCGAAAGAACCATGACCTTCAGAGCTTTGCGAAGTTTGTTCACAGATGGGATTAGACGCAACTTTGCGCTAAAGGGAAAGTCCCGTTTTGGAACTGAATCTGCTTGCGATGCGGCGGCCATGACGGGAATGATGCGCCACGCTGCGTCATTCGTTCGTGCGCTCTCTACACTCTTCTATCGACGTCTGAGGGGTCAAAAAAACCTGCGTCGCGCTGCAATCGCCGGGCATCCAAAGCGATATGTCAACTTCAAAAACATTCAAGCTAGGCGGTGATCTCGAGATCAACCGCCTCGGGTACGGCGCAATGCGCATTACGGGCGTCGGTATATGGGGCGAGCCTGCTGACCGCGAGTCGGCCAAACGGGTACTTCGTCGAGCAGTAGAACTGGGTGTGAACTTCTTCGACACAGCGGACAGCTACGGCCCTACCGTCAGCGAGCCTTTAATTGGTGAGGCGTTGTTTCCTTATGCGCCGGGTGTCGTGGTGGCTACCAAGGCAGGTTTGGTGCGGACCGGACCGGATGTCTGGCCTGCCGTCGGCAGGCCGGAGTACCTCACGCAGCAGGTCGAGATGAGCCTGCGGTATTTGAAAAGAGATGTTCTGGATCTGTGGCAACTCCATCGCATCGACCCCAAGGTTCCGGTAGAGGAGTCCCTGGGAGCGATCAAAAAGCTCCAGGGACAGGGCAAGATTCGCCATGTGGGCTTGAGCGAGGTCAATGTCGCCCAGATCGAGCAGGCGCGCAAGGTGATTGAGATCGTCAGCGTACAGAATGAATACAACATCGGAAATCGCAAGAGCGAAGAAGTGCTGGAATACTGCGACAAGAACAACATCGCCTTCATTCCCTGGTTCCCGGTAGCTTCGGGCAAACTTGCCCAGCCCGGAGGCAAGCTGGATACGGCGGCGAAGAAGCACAACGCCACGGTGTCGCAGCTCTCGCTGGCCTGGCTTCTGCACCGGAGCCCGGTGGTATTGCCGATTCCTGGAACGTCGTCGGTTGAGCATCTTGAGGAGAACGTGAAAGCCCAGGATGTCGAACTGAGCGATCAGGAATGGGCTGAAATCGAAGCTTCAGCAAAATAAATTTAGTTTACTTTTCTCTTTCCCATGGGCGACCAGCGGGTCTATGCTGGTCGCCCATGAGAATTCCCCAATTTGCGGTGGTCATCGCGCTTTACAACGGTCGGCCCTTCATTGGTGAGACGCTGGAGAGCGTTCTCCGCCAGACCTACGCGCCTGCGGAGATCCTCTGTATCGATGACGGATCCACCGACGGCGGCTCCGAGGTGGTGAAGGCTTTCGGCGAGCGGGTTCGACTCGTCATTCGAGAAAATGCAGGGGTCTCTGCTTCTCGCAACTACGGCACATCGCTCACCACAAGCGAACGAATTGCATTTCTCGACCAGGACGATCTGTGGGAGAGGGACAATCTGGCCGTTCAGGCGAAGGCGATTGTGGCCACCCCGGAGACGGATGTCTGCTACACCGGCCGACGTCTTCTGAGCTACCGTCGAGACGCAGATGATTTCGAGTTGGGGCCTCCGAGCAGCGGACCCACGCCCGAAGAACTCGCGGTGGGGCTGTTTGGAAAATGCCCCTTTACCCCGAGTGCCGTTTCGATCCGGCGAAGTACGCTGCTTGCAAACGGCGGGTTTCGATCGGAGCACGATAGCCTGGAAGACTGGGACCTGTGGCTGCGTCTGATGATCGCGGGTGCTCGCTTTACGCACTGCCCCGAAGCGTTGATGCAATATCGTGTCCATCCTGCCGGCGCCAGCCAGAAGGTGCTTCCTATCTTCGAAAGATCTCTGCGGATTGTGAACGAAGTCGTGGCTCCGCACATGCGTACGCCCGCTCAGCGGAGGATGGTGCGGCGAGTGAAGAGCCGGTTGCGCTCTGAGGCCGCGATCATGCTGCGAGAGCACGGCAACCCCGGCGGCTTGAAGATGATGATGCAATCTTTATTGGAATATCCGCTGCATGACGCGCGGCGATACAAGATTGCCGCGCACATGCTGCTGCATGGCGACTCCAGAGGATAAAGCTGCCAGGCCGGTGGCGATTGTCTGAGCAAAATCGGATTCTTCGCTACGCAGAAGAGCCAGGAAGAACTTAGGCTTTTGCCAGCCGCCCGAGGTTGCTATACTTGGTCGTGCACACCTCGCACGGCCAATCACGACAATCAAATCAAAATGAGGCACGGATGTCTGCAAAATACATCTTTGTAACTGGCGGAGTTGTGTCTTCACTCGGCAAGGGACTTGCGGCGGCCTCTATCGGCTGCCTTTTGGAAGCGCGCGGTCTGCGGGTTAACCTGATGAAGTTTGACCCCTACCTGAATGTGGATCCGGGAACGATGTCTCCCTTTCAGCACGGCGAAGTCTTTGTAACCGACGACGGCGCGGAGACGGACCTGGACATGGGCCACTACGAACGCTTTACACACGCCAAGCTGAGCCGCGATAACAACCTGACCAGTGGACGGATCTACGAGCAGGTCATCACCAAGGAGCGCCGCGGCGACTATCTAGGAAAGACCGTGCAGGTGATCCCGCACGTAACCAACGAGATCAAGAACGCCATGAAGAAGGTCTCCGCCGACTGCGATGTGACGCTGGTAGAGATCGGCGGAACCGTCGGCGATATCGAATCACTTCCCTTCCTCGAAGCCATCCGGCAGATGCGGCAGGACCTCGGTCGCGACAACACGCTCTTCGTCCACGTGACGCTGGTTCCGTGGATTGCGGCGGCGCAGGAGTTGAAGACGAAGCCGACACAGCACTCGGTAAAAGAGATGCTGTCCATCGGAATCCAGCCGGACATTCTGCTCTGCCGCTCGGAGCGTCCTCTACCGAAGGAGATGCGGGGAAAGATCGCCGCCTTCTGCAACGTGGAAGAGGCTGCCGTGATCAGCGCGCGCGACGTCGCGAATATCTACGAGCTTCCGCTGGCCTTTGCCAAGGAGCATGTGGACGAGCTGGTGCTGAAGTATCTGCGGATCGAAACCAAGGACGCCGACCTGACGAAGTGGGAAGACCTGGTGCATCGCGCCTATCATCCTGCGGACGAAGTACACATCGGCATCGTCGGCAAGTACGTGGAGTATGAGGACAGCTACAAGTCTCTGAAAGAGGCGCTCGTACATGGCGCGCTGGCAGACAACCTCAGACTGCGCGTGACGTGGATCGAAGCGGAAGGCCTGGAGACGAAGGATTCCGAAGGCAATCCGACGCTGGACCACGAAAAAGAGCTCGCAGGCTTCGACGGCATTCTGGTTCCGGGTGGATTCGGCAAGCGCGGCATCGAAGGCATGCTGAACGCGATTCGTTATGCGCGCGAGAGCGGAACACCCTACTTCGGCATCTGCCTTGGCATGCAAACGGCCTGCATCGAATACGCGCGGAATGTCTGCGGCCTGGAAGGTGCAAACTCCGGCGAGTTCGATCCGGCGACGCCCTATCGCATCATCTACAAGCTGCGTGAGCTCACAGGCGTAGAAGAGATGGGCGGAACCATGCGCCTGGGCGCGTGGACGTGCGTGATGGAACCGGATTCGCTCGCGGCGAAGGCTTATGGTTCGACCGAGATCAGCGAGCGGCACCGTCACAGGTACGAGTTCAACCGCGAGTTTGAAGCGCCGCTGGTGAACGCCGGTCTACGCCTGACCGGCACCACTCCGGACGCGACGTACGTAGAGATCGTCGAAATTCCGACGCATCCCTACTTCGTTGCATGCCAGTTCCATCCGGAGTTCAAATCAAAGCCGTTGGAGCCGCATCCGCTCTTTCATTCCTTCACGGCTGCCAGCTACAAGAATCGCGTGGCGCATGGACGTGCACAGACCCAACTGGCCCTGGATGCGGAGTCCATCGTTACCGCTTAGCCCGAGTAGGGCTTCGAGGAAGAGGTGGCCTCGAAGTCCATCTCCACGGGTTCAATCAGATGCATCAGCCAGCTCACAAGCTGCTGGTGCACTGGATGCGTGAAGTAGGCTTCCATCGCATCGCGATCGGTGAACTTCATCACACCCGCAAAACCATAGCCACGGGAACGCTCTGAGAAGTTTGTGCCAACGTGCGTTTCGAGCAGCCCGGGAATCTGTCCCTGAAGAGCAAAGATCTCCTCCTTGGCGCGTGCTTTCTGTTCTTCTTTGACGTTTTCGTTCCAGCGAAAGGCAAAGGCGTGGATATACATGCAGAAGACCTCTGAAGAAGGATAACTTGATCGGCACTCCACACAACAACGCCGCTGCCTTCAGAAGGCAGCGGCGTTGTTGCTGAATATCGAATCGGTTTAGCGGCTGACGAGATCGAGCACGTCTGCGATGATCCGCGTCGTGGGGTTATACGCAACGACGTATCCGTTGTAGTAGCCGTACTGGTATCCCCGGGGAGGAGGAACGTTTCCATAGTAGGAGCGAGGCACCGAGCGGATGGCATATCCACGAGGAATCTGCTGGCCTGCGGAGAAGTTCGGACGGCGACGCTGGTCGGGATGGCTTTGGTATCTGTTGACGTCGCTTTTGTAGTGCTGCTGGAACTGCTGGCGCGCCTGATCGTTGAAATGGAAGTTATTTTGATTGCCCTGATTATTCTGGGGTCCGCGACCGTTCGGTTGTCCGTGGCCCTGGTCGTGCCCGTGATCGTCATGTCCCTGTGCACTTGCACCTGTGATACCCAGCGTTGCGATGGCTGCGGCCAGTGCAAATTTTGCGATGCGAATCTTCATGGTTCTCCCTTGCAGAAACGTAATCTCTGAATATGCTTCTGGGCATGAGATGCTGAGCGTGCCCGCGTAGCCTTCCGACAGGCACAAATAGTAGAAGCTGCATCAAAGTCAGATGAGGAAACCCATGGACGAGCGCGAGATACAGAAGGAAGTGCGGCACGAAGAGCGTCTGCGGACACGCGAAGAGGAAGCCAGAGCGAATCGCAGCTTCCTGGGGGTAAAGTTCTTCGCGGTGGTGTTGATCTTCGTTTTGGGCATCGCCATGACGTTTCTCTTTTTGCGCGCTGCGACGGGTGGCGGTCCCCTCGCAAAGATTGCGGCGCTGGTGCTCGGACGCAATGTCTCCTTCGATAGCTCCGCCCCCGCCGTCGTGGAGCGCATCCAGAAGCTGAACAAGCCGGAGACGGTGACCTACTCCATGGATACCGTCGTTGAGGGCAGGCGCGATAATGCTGTGCTGCCGGATCTTCTCTTTGGCGACCGGCTTCTGCTCGTCGCCCATGGGCAGACCGTCGCAGGCGTGGATCTTTCGAAGCTGAGCCCGGATGGCGTGCATGTGAATGGCAAAGCCGTGACGGTAGATCTTCCCGCATCGGAGATCTTTCTGACGAAGCTCGATAGCTCGAAGACACGCGTCTACGCACGCACGACCGGGATGCTCGTGCCACAGGATACGAATCTTGAAAGCGAAACGCGCAAACTTGCGGAAGACCAAATTCAGAAGGCAGCGATCAGTGACGGGATTCTGGATACGGCACGGACAAATGCTCGTGCGAATATTCAGTCGCTTCTCAGTGGGTTGGGGTTTGATTCGGTGACGGTGCGTTAGACGTCCTCTTTATAGGCTCCCTTGAGATCTTGTTTATGCGCTTTGCGCTACTGCATTCTTTCGCGTACAGAACGCGCGAAAGAAATGGGCACAGTTGACTTGCCGTGGTCAGACAGATGGGGGCGTAGAGGTACCATGGATATGGCTGGAGGCGATCCCATCATGGCAGTGCCGTTTCATGTAGGAAATATCGAGGTAGGTAGCGGCAAGCTGTTTCTGATTGCGGGACCGTGCGTGATCGAAAGCGAAGAGCATGCGCAGAAGATGGCGGCGGCGATTGCGCAGATCACGAGCGAGCTGAAGGTGCCTTACATTTTCAAAGCCAGCTATGACAAAGCCAATCGAACCTCCATCAAAAGCTTTCGCGGGCCGGGCTTGATCGAGGGCGCGCGCATTCTTCGCGCTGTTGCAAAAGAGACGGGTCTACCAGTTCTCACTGACGTTCATTCGGCGGAAGACTGTGTGCGCCTGCATGAGGCTCTCGGCGATGTCGAAGCGATGCTACAGATTCCAGCGTTCCTCTGTCGCCAGACCGATCTGCTGATTGCAGCGGCGGAGACCGGGCGCGCTGTGAATGTGAAGAAGGGACAGTTCGTTGCTCCGAACGATATGAAGCATGCCGTCGAAAAAGTACACGAGAGCGGAAACGCGCGTGTCTGTCTAACGGAGCGTGGAGCGAGCTTTGGGTACAACAATCTCGTCGTCGATATGCGTTCGCTGCCGATCATGCGCGGCTTTGCTCCGGTGATCTTCGATGGCACACACTCTGTGCAGACCCCCTCTTCCGCAGGTGGAGTGAGCGGCGGACAGCCGGAGTTTATCCCCGTGCTGGCGCGCGCTGCCGTGGCCGCAGGTGTGGATGGCCTGTTTCTTGAGGTGCATGACAATCCCGCATGTGCGAAGAGCGATGGAGCGAATGCCCTGCACCTGGAAAAGCTCAAGGGTGTGCTGGAGCAGTTGTTGCGGGTGCATGCGGCTGTAGCTGACCAGGATGCGCTTCGCGCATAACCCACACATCGCAAGGGCGCGATGTATGGGGCACCCGGATTGTCTGCTCGACTGAAACGCAGATCCTGTCGCTACGCTACGGGACGACAGAGAAATTTGGGAGAGCCGCGCGAAGCGTCCCGCCGTCCGCGCAGAAAAAAAACGGCCCTCCGCTAGGAGGGCCAATCTGCCTTGGTTCTCTCTGTTAGGAGAGTTTGATGGAAGCATGCTTTCAGCACGTCTTCCAACCTTGATGCCTGCTTCCGTTAGTTCGTTGCAGGGGGAATGTTTGAGGCGCTGGATGAAACCTGACCGTTCTGGCCGTCGAGTGAAGCCAGACTGTTGTGCAGCAGGGTCACGCGAACACCATTGCTCAGAGGACGCTCACCGTCGACAGCGATGGACTTCGTTTTGCCAAGGCCAGTCTTGTAGATGCGATAGATCGGCACCTGGTGCTCGGCAACGAGGTAGCGAACCACCGAGTCGGCCATGGCCTGCGACTGGGGAACGCCAGCGCGGGAGTAGCCCTGTACCTCGATGATGTAGCCCTTCTCGTTTGCGAGGCTCTCAGCTACGGCGTCGAGCTCACCCTTGGTCTTCTTGGTCAGAGTAGTACGGCCTGCAACGAAGGGAAGGGACTTAGCGGAGACTGTTTCGTATTGATCCAGATTGCTGACCGTTCCGTGCAGCGCCGTCGCTTTTCCACTCGCGTTCGTGGCTACATTGTTTGCGGAGTCGGCACGGTTGCTGGCGTCCTGGGCGTGTTGGTCAGCCAGCTGCGCTGCCGTCTTGGCCTGATTGATGCCATTCGTCGCACGGGAGTCCACATCGCGAATGTCATTCGCGTTCTTGGCCTGCACTTCATCCAGTTCATTCACGCGATCCTTGATCGGATCCGTCTGGCGCTTTACCCACTTCTTGCGGGCGAAGGGATTCATGTGGCCCCAGAAGCCTTCCTTGGACTGCGTCTCAAGGGGCTTACCGGTAGCGTAGGTCGAGTTGTCCGCAGTGCCGGGCTGCACGGTCTTCGGCTGTTGCTGGGTAGCGGCGGCGGCGTCATCCTGCGCAGTAGTCTGACCGAAGGCGGTTCCAGTAACTGCAGCACCTAAAACAAGGGCAGAGGTGAGAGCTGTTTTCTTGAAATTCATTGTTTGCTCCTTCATGAACAGTCGCGCAATCTTGCGGACAGTGCTTCTCGAAAAGAGTTATTGCACCCGACATGCCAAAGCGGATGAATCTTATCTAACGAGAAACAAAGGAGTTATTTTCGTGAAAAAAGGGTGCTCGCGGGCTCCTCGTCAGGCCGGGAAGATTCTTCTGGGTGCCCCGGACAAAAGTGCCGCTTCGTTCCTATTTGGTTACTGCATGGACTGCGCGGATCTGGGGAGGCTGCTGGTCCCATGTCTCTGGAAGACCCTCGAAGATTAGGCGAAAGTCCGCGCTCGCCCCCGGAGCGATGGGCGCTGCGGAGATGGGTTGGAGATCGACGTAGGGTTCGCGGCTGCGGACCAGGGCGAGAGGCAGCGTCTCGAGCGCCGCGTTCGAGCCATCCGCCCCATGAAAGATCGCCTGCACCGTCAAGACCGTGAGTGTCTTGCTCCCGTTGTTCTTGACCTGGCCGTCGACGTAGATGCTCTTGCTTCCAGTGCCGTGTCCTGCCTCGGAGAGTGTGATGTTTTCAAAGGCGAGCGAGGAGGCATACGCGTCGAGCGGGGCGACCGACCGGACCGGCGCGGGACCGTCCTTGTGAAGATGGATTGCAGCCAGCGAACCTAGGACGATGGCGACCGCAACGCAGGCGAGAAGGACCAGTCGTTTCGAAGGTCCGTGGGTGGGGGCGGGATCGCTGAAGAGAGGAGTGCGCGGCTCGACGGACATGCTCTGAAGTCTACATCCGGCGTTTACTGCGTGGAGCCTGTAAGGAAAGTCTGGTCCGCCCGGCCAGCGAGGATGCGGTAGAGCGCGAACTGCCGGGAGTGCGCGGCACGGAGTTCAAAGAGCAGGCTGGCGCGGTTGGAGGCTTCGGCATCGACGACGTCGACGAAGCGCAGACGCGGAACACGATCGAGGTGCGCGCCGTCGGTAAAGGAGCGCATGACGGGCTGCAGACCTCCATCGAGGTCCGGCTGCGCCACGATCGTTACGTACATGGCGGCGGCTCCCGCGCCTGCCGTGTGAGCGGTAAAGATGTAGGTCGGCGTGCTGTTATAGCTGAGATCGTAGGCCGAGAGCTGCCCGTCGAGGAGATCCGGCGTGGTACCCGCCGCGGGTGTGGTGGGTACTGACGTGCGGCGCTTGCGGACGCCGGGGCGCGATGCGGTCGTTTTGAGTGCTGCTGTTGCCTTGGGCGCTGCGGGTGCCGGTGCGGGCTCGGGGAGAGCCTTTCCGTCGGGTGTTGCGGTCGGATTGGCTGTCTGGGCGGCGAGTGCCGGGTTGGCAAGGACGGCCTTGGCCATCGCCTGCATCTTGGCGATGATGGCCACACGGTCAGCGTCGGCTAAAAAGTGGTGGGTGAAGTCGTGCTCGGGCCGGTCCACGGCGTCGGAGACGGCGACCATCTGGTGGAGATCGGGAGGAAGGCCGCTGAGCTGAGGCAGAAGTTCGCCTGCGGTCGCGCCAGTTGGGCGACCGCGATGGAGGCCGGGGCGGTCAGGGTCGGCAAGGATAGGTCCCTTGGCAGCGGTAACACCCTCCGTGGAGTTGCTGGCGTCGGGTGCGGAGGCGTGGCGCTTGAGGGATGGACGATCGGGATCGGTGTCCGGATCGGGCGGTGCCTGGGAAACACCGCTGGTCTCCTTGGGTGCCTTCTGCTTGCCTGCCGTCGTATTCGGGTTGGGTCGCTGCAGGGTCGGACGCTCCGGGTCGGGATCGTCGGACTTTCTGTCTTTTTTGTCCTTCACATCGTCGTCGAGAGAAACGCGGGAGGCAAACTCCGGGCGACCGTTCTCGGCACTTTGCGTGGACGGCTTGGGCTTCGGCAGAGGCCGGTATTTTCCGTAACCGAACCAGCCATCGTCGTACGTCGTGGCGCCTTCTACGACTGCGGACCTAAGGTTGCGGGCATACGAGATATCGAGAAAGGACTTGCGGACACCCGCGGTCTGTAGTTCGTAGGCCGTTCCGGTTTGGATGGCGAGCGGAACGGGGGTGCTGAGATAGATCGCGGCGTCTTCGAAGTGGCCGGAGAGAAAGAGCGTAATCGGTATGAGACGCGCGGCGGTGGGCTTGGCCAGATCGCCGGTCCACTCGTAGACACCGACGGCGCGTGTGACGGAGTCGGGGCGAGCGACGCGGTGCATCTGCGCGTGGGATGAAAGGGTTGCAAGGAAGAAAAGGAAGCTGAGGCGTTTCATGCTTTCCTGTATTGGACGTCGCGGAAGAGGAATGAGTTGACGTGGATCCATACGCATGAGTTGAATGCCTCTTGGAGGATTAGACATGAACCGCGTGCGTGAGTCGGTGATTCTGGGTGGATTTCTTCTCCTGGCGTTTCTTCTCGGGGGTTGGGTGCTGGGCGGCCAGATCAAGGCCATGAAGCTGGGCGACCGCTACGTGTCGGTACGCGGCCTGGCGGAGAGAAGCGTGAAGAGCGATCTTGCGATTTGGAGCCTGACGGTCAGCGCGTCGGGAGACGACTATGCGAGCGTGCTGGAGACAGCCTCCACCGCGAAGAGCAAAACGCTGGCTTTTCTAGCAGCACAGGGCATTATGGCCGCAGAGACTGCGACCAGCGCTCCCAGCGTGACCGACAAGCAGGCGCGGGAGTATGCCGCGAATGATAAGGGGCCTCGTTATCTGCTG
>JAHFTZ010000408.1 GCA_023265355.1 Terriglobus sp. | reverse complement strand
GTGTGGCACACGCAGCAGATCTCACCCACCGCAAAGTTTGCTTCCTGGCTGAAACGACTGTGGAGACCGCCCTGCAGACCTGGTTTGCAAAGCAGCATCTCGATCTCCTCCCCTTTCCCTTCCAAGAAGAGGGCGAGATGGAGGCGGCCTACATCACAAAGAACTGCGCTGCGATAGCAGGAGACCTGACTCGTCTTGCGCAGACGAGAGCGTCCTTCGAAACGCAAGCCTCGGATCACATCCTCCTCCCGGAGGTCATTGCATCGGATCCACTGGCGCTTGCTTACCGGAGCAGCGACCCTCAGTGGGGCCGCATCGTGGACTGGGCGGCGCAGGTTCTCTTTCACGGGGAAGCTCTCGCCGTGACCAGTGCGAATATCGACGCCTCTATCAAGTCCACCGACCCTGAAGTACGTCATCTTCTTGGCGCTACCCACGCGGTTGGAATACCTCTCGGTCTGCCCGAGGATTGGGCCGCTGCCGTCCTTCGTTCCGTGGGAAACTATCGCGAAGTGTTTGACCGGACCTTCGGTGAAGCATCCACACTGCGTCTCACGCGCGGCCAGAACCGTCTTACCAGCGAGGGCGGCCTGGTTCTGCCCTTACCTCTGAAGTAGAACAAAGCATTACAGCTCGCCTATGTTGTAGAGTGGGTGACGAAACGGCAGATGCATCTAAAGCGGCGCATCGTCCATCTTCCGCGCATCTTTCGCGCTTTGAAAGGCCTTCTGATGATTCCCCGACGCACCTTCCTTCGCTCCCTTTCCGTCGCACCCTTTGTCGCTAAAGCAGCCTTGGCGAAAAAATCAGCCGCTCCGTCCAAGCCAACACGCATTCTGATCGGCACGAACGGACACGGCGCGGGCAACGGGATTTTCTCCGCGGACTGGAATGTGGCCACCGGTGAGCTCGGTGAGATCACGCTGGCGGCAGAGGTCGGCAATCCGACGTTTCTGGCGCTTCATAAACGCGGCACACAGGACTTCGTCTATGCCGTGAACGAAGGCGGACACAGCGGCATCAAGGGTGTTACCGCCTTCACGTCGGTAGCTGGATCGAAGACGCTGAAGATGCTGAACCAGGTGGACACCGAGGGCAACGGGCCCACGCACATCTCCGTCACGCCGGATGGAAACAGCGTCTTTGTGGCGAACTACGGCGGAGGAAGCGCGAGTTCCTTTCACGTAAGGCCGGATGGCTCACTTTCTCCGGCAGTCTCGCACTTCCAATACGAAGGCAGCGGCCCCAATAAAGAGCGCCAGATGCACTCTTTCGCTCACTGCGTTATGCCGTCGCCGGATGGACGCTACCTTCTGGTGAATGACCTCGGCCTCGACTGCATCCATACGTACCGCGTCAATCCCGCTACGGCTGAACTAACGCCAACGGAACCACCCTCGTGGATTGGACGCCCGGGCACGGGTCCGCGTCACACCGCCTTCAGCCCGGATGCAAAGTTTCTCTACAGTGTGAATGAGCTGGATTCCACGGTCGACATTCTCGCTTGGGACGCAAGCACCGGGGTGCTGACGCCCAAGGGATTCGTCTCTACGCTGCCTGCTGGCTTTCCCCCCAACACGGCGTTCGCGGGCGAGATCACAGTTTCGCGAGACGGCAAATTCGTCTACGTCGGTAACCGCGTTGCGGACGATACCATTGCGGTTTTTGATCGCGACCGCAAAACAGGCTTGCTAAAGCTGAAGCAGAACGCAGTCAACGGCGGAAAGAACCCCCGCCATATCGCGCTGGACCCAACGAATCGGTGGCTCCTCATCTCCGACCAGGACAGCGGCACGATCGTGATTCATGAACGAAATCGTACAACCGGGGAACTTTCGGCCCCCGTCCATACGTATCCCATGAAGAGTAAGCCGATGTGCATCGTCTTTGCCTAGAAACACGATGCCCTATCCTTTGCGGGACAGGGCATTTGCCTCATTGACAGCGTTTTCCTGTATAGCGAAGATGGTCGCTATACAGCCATTTAACAGGCTAGACTTCGGCGGAAGCGGTACCCGCACCCTCCGAAGGGATCCCCCTTTTCAAGAGATAAATCCGGAGCAATATGTCCTCGACGGTTACAGCAAAAGACCCCCGCTATGATCTTCTTCGCCGTGGCAGGAATGCGCGTTTCCCTGCGAAGGATTCCGATGCTGTCGCGCGGATTGAGGTATGCCAGAACGCAGAGGATGTTGCGGAGGCTCTCCAGCGCATCGTGAGCGCGGGCATGCGTCCGACCGTTCGCTCCGGTGGGCATTGCTATGAGGATTTTGTCGTAAACAATCCAGGCGGCGCGATCATCGATGTCAGCATGCTCAACGACACAGAGACCGGTCCTGGCGGTAAAGGACCCTATAAAGTCGGCGCTGGTGGCATGCTGGGCTCTGTGTACACAGAGCTGTACAAGAAGGCCAACGTAACCATCCCCGGTGGAAGCTGCTACACCGTGGCCGCAGGCGGGCACATCAGCGGAGGTGGCTATGGCGTGCTGGCGCGCCTGCAGGGCCTCAGCTGCGATCATGTAACGGCCATCGATATTTGCACCGTGGAGGCGAACGGGAAAGTGACCAAGCGCCACATCGATAAACATCACGACGCGGATCTTTTTCGCGCCTGCCTGGGCGGACAGGGTTCAAACTTCGGTGTGATCACCGCGTTTTACTTCGATAGCCTTCCTGCAGCGCCGCAGTATATGAGCAACGCAGGCGTGAACTTTCCATGGGAGACGATGACGGAGGAGAAGTTCATCCACATCGTGCAGACCTACGGCGGCTACTTTGAAAAACGCGGCAAGGATCCGGACACGTGGCCGATGTTCACGTTCATGGGTCTGAACCGCCGCGGACCGGAGGGTTCGCGCGGCGGCATCGGTATCTCGGCGTCCATGCATGGCATGAACGGTGAGCCGGATCTCAGCATCCCAACGGAGTTTCTCGACCTCTTCCTCAAATGCGGAGACGCACACTCCGACCCGAACCCCGCCACCACATCGCATCAGGCGCCTCGTCGCGGAGATCGCCAGCAGATGGCTCCCT
>JAHFTZ010000407.1 GCA_023265355.1 Terriglobus sp. | reverse complement strand
TTGCTGGACGGATTCCTCAGGAGACGCTGGACTATCTGGCTTCGAAGAGGCGATCGGATTCCAGGCCGCGGTGGTGGGAACCTTTACTTTACCTTGGCTTGGCGGCGCAACTCATTTTCCTGGCGGAGTGCATTCGAAATCAATGGCTCTTAGCTTCGTTCTTCGCCTTGCTGGGTGTTTTCATACAGTCGTACACATTGCTATGCCGTATTAGGGACAGGCGCGCTTGATGCCACGCGGTCCCCATCTCTAACCCTGCATCAAAAACGAGCCACCAGCCACAAACCACCAATCATCAGCGCCGCCCCCACCATCCGCATCGGCGAAGCCGTGCGCTGCTCGAACCCGACCAGACCAAAGTGATCCAGCACAAGGCTGCACACCACCGCCGCCGTCACGTTCACGCCCGTAAAGATGCCCGACCCCAGCTTCTGCGCCAGCAGCAGGCCTCCCATCGTTCCAAAGATCGAGATGAAGCCACCCATCCACGCCCACCACGGCACCTCCCCAAGGACACTCGCTCCCGGCAGAGCCTCACGACGAAACACCTGGATCACCAGCAGTACCAGAAGCCCCGTCAGGTACGTGCAGATCGCCACCCAGACCGGCTGCATCACCTGTTTGTTCAACTGCGCATTCGCAGCCGACTGAAATGGATTCGTCAGGCCAGCGAGCACAGCGAAGAGAATCAAGAAAATCTGCATCCCGTTTTAGATGCGCCTCAAATCACACGCATTAGCCAAAGCCTACCGGCGATTGCCGCCATCGACCATTTGCAGATCCCTCTTTAACACTGCTCATACTTCCAGTTGCGCTTCTTTCCTTCGGCGAGCCATGCGACCGCCTCCGCCACACGCTTGGCGCGTGTCTCTTCCCGCTTCGCCTCGCTGACCCACTCTGAATACTCGCTCCGGCACGACGGGGAAAAAGCAGCAAAGTGCTTCGCTGCGGCCTTGTTCTTCGCGAGCGCCGCGCTTAGCTCCACCGGCACCGGCAACTCCGGCTTGGGTGCCGCCCGCTTCTTCGGCCCCGCTGCCTTCACTGCAAGTTGCGCCTTCGCTGCTTCCTTGATCAGCGCTACCAGCTTGCGCTCAGATGGAAGGTCTTTCAGAGAAGTGATCTTCCCCAGCGCGCCCGCGCTGTCCTCAGGATCGTACCCCAGCGCGCGCAGCTTCTCTTTGATCTCGCTGCCAACCAGCCGAAACGAGCAGTGCGCCTTGAACGCCGCAAACCCGCAGACCATCTTGCCCTCTACGAGAAACATGGCATAACCCCACTTGATCTCCTCCACCGCATTCGGCAGAGCCTTGTGCGCCACGTCGCGTAGATGTTCCAGGATTGGCTTTGCGAACGGAGCCGCAGCAGCAATCTGCGCATCGACCAATGGATTCCGAAGGCCCATCGCTCCCCTCCTTAGAAACCTGCATGAATTTGCTGCTGAACTCTCTGCATACTCTTCTGCGGCACGTGGATCCATCCATGGCGTGGAGCGTCCAGATCGAGAATCAAAGTCAAAGCACACGCCATCACGACCGGCAGAATGACCAGAAGCAGCATCGATCGGCTCGGCATGGCCAGCCCGGAAAGAAGAGATGCCGTCATACCGATGAAGAGCAGCATACCCCAGGCCTCTCCCGGAATGCGACTCTCCAGCGCCGCCCGGCGCTTTTCGCTCACATCAATCGTGTCATTCAGAGCCGACACGAAAAGATAGTTCATCGAATCGCGCCGCTCGTTCGCTGCAATCGAAGCCAAAGACCACATCGCATTCTGTATGCCGACCGCCCGTTCGGCGCTTCGCCGCAGCGGTTCGCCAGCCGTCGCCAGGGAGAACTCCATGCGCGCATCCACATATTGAAGCAGCAGGCCGCGCATCTGCGTGCGCACCGGTTCGGCCAGCAACGTGGTGCGCAGCCATGTTGTTCCGATGTCGTTCGCCTCCTCCACCTCAAGCTGTCGGCGCGCGTCATAACGTGAGACCGCCATTGCAAAGCTGAACCCCAGCAGCAGCGCCAGCATGCCGAGCACAGCGCCCTCCGTCGCTCCGAATCGTTCGCGGTGATGCTCCGGCAGCAGCTCCGGCCAGCGACGCCGCACCAGCGCACCTAAAAACCCGGTCCCCAAAAACATCACAAACGACACCGGCAAAAAGAGTGCAGGGGAATCAAACAAAAATCGCATGACGCGAGTGTAAGCCAACAGCAAAACGGCCCCGAAGAGATTTCTTCGGGGCCGCTCTTTTTGTATCGACGAAGGGTTAGACGTGCGGCGTGAAGCCCTTGTCGTACGTACGCTTCCGCTTCGCCGTCGCCGCCGGATCGTTCTTATACGTTCCATCCGGATTCATATGGATCGGCCGACCCAGCTCCCACGCATAGTTGCTCGTCTGCAGCATGGTCACGGCCACGTTGCCCTGAGAGACCGGCTGGTTCAACTTCACGCCGGTCCGGATCGCGGCAATCGTGTTCGCGAAGTGCATATCCGTCATGGAATCCGCTCCAACCAGGTCCGCCGAGCTTGTTGCTCTGTCCTTCTTGACCGAGAACGAATCGATCATCTTGTCGCCAAGATCGTAGATCTCATAGCCGTCGCGATCCACCACGACGGTTCCCTTGTTTCCGTGAATCGCAACGCCACGATCGCGGCCATAGGTCTTCTTGCCCGTGATGCAGTCGCACTCCCATGTCAGTAGCTTGTCAGGATAGGTGAAGCTCACGTTCATTGTGTCGGCGAACTGCCAGTCGTCCTTCGCGGCATAGCGTCCACCGTCTGCCGTTACCATCGTGGGATACTCTACGCCCATCAGCCAGCGCGCAACGTCTACCTCGTGTGTTCCGTTGTTCAGCGGCTCGCCCGTTCCCCACGTAAACCGCCAGTGCCAGTTATACGGGTGCATGTTGTCGCGGTATGGTTCGCGCGGTGCCGGTCCCTGCCAGAGATCCCAGTCCAGCGTGGCCGAAACAGGAACGACCTTGCCAATGCCGATGGGCTTGCGACGGTTCGCGTACCAGGTCTTCGCCCAGTAGGGCGGGCCTACGATGACGTCCTTG